>CAKTVN010000076.1 GCA_934623545.1 uncultured Oscillospiraceae bacterium | reverse complement strand
AGACGCACAGTACACCTACACGTTCGACGGTTGGTACACCAAAGCCGTGGGCGGCACGAAGGTTGAAACTTTCGGCACTGTTACCGAAAATGTGACCTACTACGCACACTGGACGCCTGTAGCGCGGACCTACACGGTAACGTTCGTCGACAAGAGCGGCTCGTCCACAAGCACATTTACGCGCGACTACACCTACGGCGAGGGCATGACGCTCCCGACGGCGAAGGATGTCTCCAAAGGCGGCTACACTCTCGAGGGCTGGTATGCGAATGCTGAACTCAGCGGTGATAAAGTTACCGAAATTGGCACGACCGAGACCGGCGACAGGACCTTCTATGCAAAGTGGACGCCTGTGACGTACACGATCAGCTACACGCTGAACGGCGGCACGGCGACGAACCCCGCTGAGTACACCATCGAGACGGAGAGCTTCACGCTGAACAACCCGACGAAGGTCGGCTACACCTTTGCAGGCTGGACCGGCTCGGGTCTGACCAAGCCGACGAAGGAAGTCACCATCCCGACGAACAGCACCGGCAACCGCACGTATACCGCAACATGGACGGCAAACGTGTACAACATCACCTACACGCTGAATGGCGGCACGTTTGGTGAAAAGCATCCGGATCAGCACACCTACGACACCGCAACGGAGATTTCCGACCCGACGAAGGTTGGCTACACCTTCACTGGCTGGAAGATCAACGGCGGCGCGGCTCAGAAGGACCTGACGCTCGGCGCGACGGACTACACTGCCAATATCACGCTGGAAGCGACCTGGACCGCAAACACCTACAAGATCACCTATCTCGGCATGGACAAGGCGACGCACGGCACCTACCATCCCGACACCCACACCTATGACACCGCGACGGTCATTTCCAACCCGGCGCGCAAGGACTACCGCTTCCTCGGCTGGTCCATCAACGGCAGCAGCAAGACCTATGTCGATCTGACCCTCGGCGCGAAGGATTACACCGCCGACATCACCCTGACTGCGGTCTGGCAGCTGGACATCGACCCGAAGTACGATGTCAAGCTCCCCAACACCGGCAAGGGCAACGTCAGCGTCCGCCCGGATCCCGCCGGTGAGGCTGACGCCGTGATCATCACGGTCCAGCCGGACGACGGCTATGTTGTGAAGGACGTTGAGGTCGTCGACAAGGACGGCAACCGCCTGCCGGTACGCGATCTCGGCGACAACCGCTTCTCCTTCATCATGCCGAAGGGCGACGTGACGGTCAATGTGACCTACACCGAGCGCCGCGGCTTTGACGATGTCTTTGTCCGCGACTACTACTACGACGCAGTCAACTGGGCGGTCGAGAACGGCATCACCGAGGGCGTCGGCAACAACCTCTTCGCGCCCGGCGCGCTGTGCACGCGCGCGCAGGTCGTGACCTTCCTGTGGCGCTCCGCTGGCTGCCCGAAGGCAGTCTCCCGCGTCAATCCGTTCACGGATGTTTCCCGCAGCGCCTATTACTACGAGGCAGTTCTGTGGGCGGTCGAGAACGGCGTCACCGAGGGCATGAGCGAAACGACGTTTGAGCCCGACGCAGTCTGCACCCGCGCGCAGGTCGTGACCTTCCTCTACCGGATGTTCCGCGAGAGCGCGGCGACCGGCAGCACCGGCTTCAACGATGTTCCGGACGGAGCATGGTACGCAGAGGCGGTCAAGTGGGCGGTCGACAACGGCATCACCACCGGCGTCGGCAAGAACCTGTTCGCCCCGAATGACAAGTGCACGCGCGGACAGATCGTCACGTTCCTGTGGCGTGCGTACACGCAGAGATAACCAAACAAACCCCATACCCCCCCTATTTGCCGCCGGCAGCGCGAATGCGCTGCCGGCGGTGAACTTGTCAAAAAGGTCTTTTTGACAAGTTCTCAAACGCGATTCGCTGCGCTGCCATCGCGTTTGAAAAGGCTGCGCAATGCTGCGCGCATAAATCGCGCGCCTTTGACGCGCGATTTCCACACTTGCATTGCGTAAAGTGTTTTGCGCGACACCGCAGCGTTAAGAAAAAGTGCCGGTGGCACTTTTTTAGCGTAGGCTGAAGCGGCTATGCCGCGAAGGGGAACCGATTGGCTCGTAGAGCCGTGCGCGGCGGAACTCTACGAGGTCATTTTATGGTCTGTCACAGGACGCCGAAATGCTCGAGCAAAATCTTGACGCCGATCAGGATGAGAATGACGCCGCCCGCGACCTCCGCTCTCGATTTCCAGCGCATTCCGAAGATGTTCCCGAACTTGACGCCCGCGCAGGAGATACAGAACGTCGTCGCGCCGATGATGCACACGCCGAACACGGTATTGAGCAGCTCGCTCGCCGCGATCAGCTCCAGCGGCACGCACGCGAACGTGATGCCGACCGCCAGCGCGTCGATGCTGGTCGCGACCGCCATGACGAGCATGGTCTTGAAGTCCAGCCCCACGGAGGCGTGCTCCTCCTCCCTGCTCAGCGCCTCGCGCAGCATATTGAACCCGATCGCCGCGAGCAGCACGAACGCCACCCAGGACGAGATCGTATTGATGTACTTTTCAAACCGTGCGCCGAGGACATAGCCGAGAAACGGCATCAGCGCCTGAAAGCCTCCGAACCAGACGCCGCAGACGGCGGCGTCGCGAAAGCGCACGCGCGGCATGGCAAGCCCCTTACAGACGGACACGGCAAACGCGTCCATCGAAAGCCCCACCGCAAGAAGTATCAGCTCTGCAAATCCCATAAAACACACTCCTGTTTTTTCCGGAAGCTCTGCCCCTAAACCATTCAGAGCTTCCGCCGTAAAAAATAAAGCAGACGCGAAGCCGTGTCTGCTCAAACAAAAAGACGCACACACGGCAAGAGTCCTGCCATCTGTGAGTCTCATCAATTAAGGTACGCCAGGCCGGTCGGTCAGTGTGTTGACGCACCGCATTTTCATGCCGATTACTCCCTCAACTTTATTAAGTTACCATGTTCAAAACACAAAGTCAAGGGAAATTGTTTGTCGTATCAAACTTTGTGTTAAGGCAACACCGCACAATTCGGCAAGCAGATTCGGCGAGAGATTTTTCGCCAAGTCAAGGTTTGAAAAGTGCAGGAATACTGTATGTATTTCAAGCTTTTCAAACCGCAGAATTGGTGAAAAAGATCCGACGAAGCGCGAAGACGCAATTGTGCGGTGTTGCCTTAAGTTTCCTTTTTCAGGATCTCCGCTTGACGCGGCCGCAAAACGGCGGTATGATGTCTCTTGCATTTTTGCCGTTTCACATGACTGTCATGGAGGATATATCATGGACCGAAAAACAAAGCTTCTGCGCGCCCTGCTGTGGGGCGTGATCCTGCTCATCGCAGCCGGCTCCGTTTTGATGCTGCTGCTGAAAAACCGGGACGAAGGACGCGCCGCGCCGCTGCTGCCGAGCAGCACTTCGTCCGATACCATCACCTACGACGAGGCGGACGACTATACCGTCGGCGGCGCAGACCTTGACGCCGGGGAAGTCCGCAGCGTCCGGCTCAGCTGGCTCACCGGCAGCATCACGCTCCGCGCCTCCACGGACGGCAGGCTTCATTTTTCCGAGGATTATTCCGGCGAGGACCAGTACCGTCTGCGTTACCGCGTTCAGGACGGCGCACTGTCCATCGAGCCCTGTCAAGGCGGCGTCTCGCGTGTGCCCGAGAAGCGGCTCACACTGGAGCTGCCCGAAGCGTCTCTGGAGGAGCTTTCGCTGGAGCTCGCCTCCGCGAAGCTGGACGCGCGGGATGTGAATGCGGATACGCTTTTCATCTCCGGCGTGTCCGGGGGCATGGAGCTTGAAAACATCCGCGTCGGGACGCTCAACATCGGAACGGTCAGCGGGTCGCTTCGCTGCACGCAGCTCGATGCGCGGGAGCTGCATCTGAGCGGCGTCAGCGGCAGCATCGACATCTCCGGAAGCTTCCTGCGTGCCGACGCCGAGGCGACCTCCGGCTCCGTCCGCCTTTTCTCCGTGCAGATGCCGGAGGCGCTCGATGTCAGCACCGTCTCCGGCAGCGTTACGCTGCTTCTGCCCCGCGATGCCGCATTCGGCTATCGCTTCAGCACCGTCAGCGGCAGCGTCAGCAATGACCTCCCCGGCGCGGAGCGCCGCGAAAACGCAGATGTCTCCGTTGAGACCACCTCCGGCAGCCTGAGTCTGAAGGCGGCTGACTGAGAAAACTTAAAAGATGTGCGCCCGGTTCATAAGGACCGGGCGCACATTTTATTGGAGACCTCGTAGAGTTCCGCCGCGCACGGCGGAATAAAGTGCAGATAGGTTTTATCCGGCGGCGTGTACGTCGGATAAAACACTTTACACGATGCAAGTGTGGAAATTTTGCACCTGCGGTGCAAAATTTATGCGCGCCGCATCGTGCAGCCTTTTCAAACGCGATGGCAGCGAAGCGAATCGCGTTTGAGCGCTTAAGCGCGGTACTGTTCCAAAAACCTTTGCATCCAGCCGGTCGGGTCCTCCGGTACCCCGTCCGCCTCGCAGATGTAGAGGATATTGTCCGCGATGAACGCGCCCACCACATCGGTCTCGCCGCTTGTATACTTGATCTGATAGATCGTCGCCTCCGCGCCGATCTCCTCCAGCGCATACGTCTCGGTCGTGACCTCGACCGCCTCGTTTCCCATCGCACGGATGGAGCTCTCGATCTCCTGCCCCAAAAACAGCTGGAACTCCTGGCTGACGTAAACATCCTCCGTCTGCGCGCCGCAGAAGCCGTCCACGCTGTAGGCGCTTCCGTTTTCGCTGTCGCTGCTCCAGATGCTCAGATAAATGCCGCCCTCGAGCGGCGTGTCCGTCCGCAGGACATGAAGCCCAGTCTCCGCCTCCAGCGCCTCCCATGTGTCATACGTCTGCTCAAAGCTCGCGCCGCTGCCATCCGGGGAAAGCGCCTGCACGAACGCCTCGTCCATGCCCGCATAGGGCATGAGATGATACGGAATTTCATAGAGCAGTTGCATATCCTCGTTTTCCGACCAGCGGCGCGGATAATTCTCCTGCTCCACATACGCCGCGACCAGCTGCGCCGCACGCAGGACGCGCTCCGCGCTGAGCTTGTCCGCCGTGTCGCCGCGCGTGTGCATCAGCGAGGTCATATATTTCATCGCGTCTTTGTCCGCCAGATTGGTTGCGAGCGCAGTTTCAATTTCGTCGAAGCTCAAATGGTCGCTCGGCATCTGCGTCTCGCACGGCGCGAAATTGTCCAGCGTCTTTGCGAAATCGGAGAAGGCATACTCCCCGCCGGAGATGGTATAGCCGTCGTCCGCTGCAAGTCCCATGCAGTCCAGATTGAGCACCGTCACGGAATCATAGCCCTCGCAGAGCGTCTCCGCCAGCGCCGCTGAGCCGTTGAGCCCGGTCTCCTCACCGTTGAAGGCGGCGAAGATGAGGTCTGACTTCAGCTCCGCGTTCGCCAGCAGCCACGCCGCCATGATCATTGCCGTCGTACCCGAAGCGTTGTCATACGCCGACGGGTAATACGCATTTCCGCAGAAGCCGCTTCCGTCAAAGTGCGCGCCGATCACGAGCGCCGTCCTTCCGGAGCTTCCGCGCCGCACCGCCACGACGTTCAGCGCCTGCCCGACCTCGGCGCACGCGCCGAGATGCAGCTCCGCCCGCACGCCCTCCTGCGAGAGCAGCTCGCCGAAGCGTTCATCGAGCAGGAAATACGCGCCCCGGTCCTGCTCCAGATTGTTGTTGAGCGTGATCTGCGCGTCCAGATCGCCGCAGGCAAACGCGATCGCCTCCGGCTGCCCGATCACGAAGGCGCGCGCATCCGCTGCTTCTCCGCAGTAGATCGCCTCGCGCGCTGCCGCAGTTTCCTTGTCTCCGGAGAGTGAAAGCGACACATCGATCGTCTCATAGACCGGATAATAGATGTAGTCTGCCCCGGCGGTCAGCTCCGTGCGTGTGCCGTCGGCGGAGACGAGCGTCAGCGACGCCTCCGCGCTTTCCTGCCGCACCAGTCGGTCGGTGTAGGGAATGCAATACTTCTCCGCAAATGGCGCATAGCCGAGCCCCTGAAGCAGCGCCGCGAGATCATGCGCCGTGCGCACATTGCCGTCGCTGCCGACCGCGCGCCCCGCCAGCTGCGGCGAGGTCAGATACTCCAAAAGCGCCTGCGCGGAGGCTGCGTCCGGCTCCGCCTCCGGCGAAAGCTCCGGCAGCGTATAAATCGCCTCTTCCTGTACCTCCGGCTCCGCATCCGGCGCAGACATTTCCTTCCGCGCACACGCGCACAGTGAAAGCAGGAGACACAAGCACAGCGCCGCACAGAGCATTCTCTTTCTCATGGAAGTTCCTCCCAACAGGCACGCAGGCGCGCCGTCTTTTCGTTTTATACTATCCTGTACGCGCCGCCCTGTCAAGCGCGGCGTTTTTCTTGCCTATCTCCGCATTCTATGGTATAATTTTGCAAAAGCAGAGAGGAGCGCACCCGCATGGAGGCAAAAGCCATCTTTTTCGATCTGGACGACACGCTCTACGACCGCGCCGTCCCCTATCAGGAAGCCTTCCGTCAATTTTTCGGCACGCGCTACGCCGACCGCACCGCGCAGGCGTTTTACGCCGTCATCCACCGTGGCTACGAGGTCTTTGTCGCCGCGCACACCGGGAAGATCACGATGGACCAGATGCACGTCTACCGCCATCAGACCGGGCTTCACGATGTCGGTATCGAGATCACGCCCGCACAGGCGCTGCAAATGCAGGCGCTCTACGCCGAGCGGCAGCGGCACATCGCGCTCTCAAGCGCCATGCACGCGGTGCTCGACCTCTGCCGGGAAAAATTCGCCGCGACCGGCGTCATCACGAATGGCGGCGTCGATACGCAGCAGGGCAAGCTCCAAAGTCTCGGCATCGGGCGCTGGATTCCACCGGAGTTCATTTTCATCTCCGACGCCTGCGGCGTGATGAAGCCTGCGCCGGAAATTTTCCAGATGGCGCAGCGCGCGGCGGGCGATCTTCCCTGCATCTATGTCGGCGATTCCTGCACACAGGACGTCGCCGGAGCCGCCTCCTGCGGCTGGACGACCGTGTGGCTCAACCGCGGCGGCGAGGCGCCGGGGGCGGTCGCACCGGATTTTGAGGTCCGATCTGAGGAGGAGCTCCTCGAGCTGCTGCAAAAAAAGAATATTTGATATATCCGAAGACTTTTCCGGATGCACCGGAGGTTCCGTTTTTGCGGCGACACCGCAACTGTCGCTCCGCGGGCATACTTTTTTCTGTCTTGCCAGAAAAAAGTATGCAAAAAAGAGGCGCAGGACGCGAAAATAGCGCTTACGCGCAGAAAAACAAGTCGTTCTGTTGTGCGTTTTTTCGTTCCTCTTTCCGTAGACCGAACGCCCTTCGGGCGACCGTCAAATCGGGTTTCCTGAGCGCACGATAAACAGATACGTATCGTTACGTGTGTGCCCGTTGAATATTTGACGTATGGAAGTCGAAAGAAATGCAGAGTATTTCGACTACCTCG
>CAKTVN010000075.1 GCA_934623545.1 uncultured Oscillospiraceae bacterium | reverse complement strand
TCAAGGAAAAATGACGCGGCACACCGCAAAAAGACCCGCTGCCCGGGTGCGTTTGGAGTTTTCAGATACACCCTAGGAAAGTATGCCGCCGGAGGCACAGTTGCGGCGTCACTGCAAAAATGGCATATCCAGTGGATCCGGAAAAGCAACCGGCATTGCTTTTACTGAATTTGCAAAATATATCCTTTGAGGTAAAGCGACTGCTCCGCGGCAAGATCCGCGGGATGGTCGCGGGACTGGATGAGCGTCTCGAGCAGCCGCGCGGTGCGCCCTGCGTCCGCTGCCGCCTCGCGCAGCATTTTAAGAAACAGCTCCGGCGTCATGAACTGGCTGCACGAGCATGAGACCAGATAACCGCCCGGCTCGACCAGCTTCATGCACCGCAGATTCAGCTCCTTGTAGCCGCGGTACGCGCCGTCGAGCGCCTTGCGGCTCTTGGCAAACGCGGGCGGGTCGCAGATCACGAGCCCGTACTGCCGCTTCGCGTCGGAATACTCGCGCGCGAGGTCAAAGACGTTGGCGCAGGTCGTCTCGATGTACGCCTCGACGCCGTTGAGCGCGGCGTTTCGCCGCACGAGCGCGAGCGCCTCCTCCGAAACGTCGACCGCCTCTACGTGCTTTGCGCCGTAGAGCGCCGCGTGGATGGAAAATCCGCCGGTGCAGCAGCACAGGTCCAGCACGTTTCGTCCGGCGCAGTAGGGCTGAATGCGACCGCGGTTTTCCTGCTGGTCGAGAAAGTGCCCGGTCTTTTGCCCACGCGCGATGTGGACCAGCATCCGCGCGTCATGCTCGCGAATTTCGAGCTCCTCCGGCACCGTCCCATAGACGCTGCCGGTCATTTGCGTGAGCCCTTCCTTTTCCCGGACCGGGACGTCGTCGCGCTCATAGATGCCCTGCGGCTGGAAGAGCTCCGCGAGAAGCTCGATCAGCACGGGCTTCCACTGCTCCATGCCGAGCGAGGTGATCTGAAAGGAGAGGCAGTTTGAGAATTTGTCGACCGTCAGCCCCGGCAGCCCGTCCGACTCGCCGAACACGACCCGGCAGGCGTCGGAAAAGCCGAGCGCGCGGCGATCAGCCCACGCGCGCCGAAGCCTCCGGCGGAAAAAGTCGCGGTCGATGCCCTCTGATCCGTCGCGCGTGAGCACGCGGACGCAGATCTTGGATGCCGGATTCCAGAAGCCGCGCGCCACAAAGTGCAGCCGGCTGTCCAGCACGTCGACGATACCGCCCGCTTCGCAGGTGTCGTCCGCCCAGTCGAGTTCATTTTCAAAGATCCACGGTGCGCCGCCGCGCACGCGCGTGTCCGCGCCGCGCCGCAGACAGACCTGACCAGATACCATAGTGTGTTCCTCCGAAGAGTTTTGTTTTCTTCATTGTAGCATATTTATAACGAAAGAGGGTAGCTTTTTGTTACCCCGAAGGGTGACACTCTTTTTATGCCCGGAGGGCAGCCACATCCGGAGGATGCGGGAGGCTCTTTTCCGGATTCACCGGAGGTTCCATTTTTGCAGTGACACCGCAACTGTCGCTCCGCGGGCATACTTTTTTCTGTCTTGCCAGAAAAAAGTATGCAAAAAAGAGGCGCAGGAGAACGAAATAGCGCTTACGCGCAGAAAAACGAGTCGTTAGATTTTACGTATTGTCGTTCCTCTTTCCGTAGTCCGAACGCCCTTCAGGCGACCGTAGAATCGGGTTTCCTGACCGCACAATAAATTGTATAGGTCGTTATGTTCGTGCCCGTTGAATATTTGACGTATGAAATTCGGGACGCCTTCCGATAGCAAGAACTTCGTAGGGGTCGATGCCCACATCGACCCGTTGCTGCTGACTTTCAATCTTCTGAGGGGAGATAGATCCAAGGAAGAGGAATCACCTCTTCCTTGGTCGTTTTAAGGGGATTCCAAAGGGGCAAGGGCTCCCGCGCGAATCCAGCGAAGCGATTCGCGTGGGAAAAGGAGGAACAACGAAACGGACGAGACCTGCCGCTTGCGGCGGGGCGAGGGATATGGAGCTTGCGAGGACGAGCCGCCGGAGGCACAGTTACAGCGTCGCTGTAAAAACGGAACCTCCGGTGAATCCGGAGAAAGCCTCCTGCGTCCTCCGGACGCAGTTTTTTCGCACCTTCGGGCGCGGCATTATGCCCTCCGGGCATAAAAGAGTTATCACCCCTCCGGGGTGACGCAAAGCGCCGCCTTTCGGCGGCACTTTTTGCTTTACTTTTTCGCCCAGGTGGTCGGCAGCAGCAAGATCAGCATCGGATAGAGCTCCAGCCGCCCGAAGAGCATATCGAGCGTCAGGACGATCTTGGACAGCGGTGAAAACGCCGCAAAGTTTCCGACAGGACCGACCATCCCGAGTCCGGGACCGATGTTATTGAAGGTTGCGAAGACAGAGGTGATCGTCGTGGAGGCGTCGAAATTGTCCAGCGAGACGAGCAAGATCGACACCATGATCAGCAGCACATAGGTCAGGAAATACGCGCTGACGCCGCGGACGGTGTCGTTGGAGACGGGCTTACCGTCGATGGTCATGACCTTGACGGTGCGCGGGTGGAGCAGGAGCCGCACCTCGCGCTGGACCATCTTGACCAGAATGACCAGCCGCGAGACCTTCAAGCCGCCGCCGGTGGACCCGGCGCACGCGCCGATCAGCATCAGAAATACCAGGATCACACGCGAAAGCTCCGGCCAGAGGTCGAAATTCTCCGTGCAGAAGCCGGTCGTCGTGATGACCGAGGAGACGGAGAACGCCGCGTGGTGCATCGCGTCATAAAAGCGCGGGTACATCGGCAGGATGTTGAGCGTGATGAGCCCGATCGAGCCGAGAATGATCAGCAGATACCAGCGCAGCTCTGTGTTTTTCACGACCAGATCGAACTTCCTGCGCAGCAGAAAGAAATAAATCGAAAAATTTACGCCAAACAGCGCCATGAAAACGGTCGTGACGGTCTGAAGATAATCGCTGTAGCCCGCGAAGGAATCAGCTTTGATCGCAAAGCCGCCGGTGCCGGCGGTCGCGAACGCGTTGCAGAGCGTGTCAAACAGCGGCATTCCGCCCGCCAGATAAAACACGACCTGAATGGCAGTCAGCCCGAAATAGATGGCGTAGAGGATCTTGGAGGAGTCGACCATGCGCGGGACCATCTTGGAGACGTTCGGTCCGGGGCTTTCGGCGCGCAGCAGGTGGATGCCCTGCCCGCCCTCCATGTTGACAATGGCGAGCATGAAGACCAGAATGCCCATGCCTCCGATCCAGTGCGAAAAGCTGCGCCAGAAGAGGCTGCAATGGTTCAGCGCCTCGACGTTCGGCAGGATGCTCGAGCCGGTGGTCGTAAAGCCGGAGACCATCTCAAACACCGCGTCAAGATAGCTCGGAATGTCGCCGCAGAGCGTAAACGGCAGCGCGCCGACCAGCGACAGCACGATCCAGCTCAGCGCGACAGCGACCAGCCCGTCGCGGGAATAGATCGTCTTGCGCGAGGGCTTGATGAGCAGCCGGATCGCAAGCCCCGTCACAGCGGCGCCCGCCGCGGTGATCAGATAAAGCCAGCCCGCGTGTTCGGCGTAGATTAGACCGACCAGCGCCGGAAGCAGCAGAATGACCGCCTCCAGAACCAGAAGCGTGCCGAGAATGTATAGGATCATCCGTTTGTTCATGGCTTATCCCTTCCGCCGGTCAAGGATGTCTCCGAGATCGCTCAGTCCGGTGATGGTCGTGATGACGATGACGGTATCGCCCGGCTCGATGGTGTCGGAACCGCTGGGGATGATGATCTTTCCACCGCGGTTGATGGAGCCGATCAGAAGATTCCGGCGCAGGCGCAGCGTGGACAGCGGCGTGCCGCAGACCGGCGAGCCCTCCGCCGCGCGGAACTCCAGAGCCTCGACGCGCCCGCCCACCAGCTTGTAGAGCGTCTCGACCTTCGAGCCGACGGAGTTCTGCATCGCGCGGACGTAGCGGCAGATGAGGTTGGACGCGCTGTGGCGGGAATTGTAGACGCTTCCGACGTCCAGTGCGCTGAGAATGCTCTGGAACGAGGCGCGGTTGACCTTCGTGACGACCTTGACGCGCGGGAAGCTCTTGCGGACGTAGAGGCTCATGAGGATGTTCTCCTCATCCATGCCGGTGAGGCTTGCGAATGCGTCGGTCTGGGCGATGCCGGATTCGCGCAGGACGGCTTCGTTCGTTCCGTCGCCGTGCAGGATGGTCGCCTTCGGCAGAAGCTGCGAAAGCTCCTCGCAGCGGGCATAGTCCGATTCGATGATCTTGACGTCCAGCCCCGATTCCAGAAGCTGCTTTGCAAGGTAGTAAGCGATGCGCCCGCCGCCGACCAGCATGACCTGCCGGATGCGGGTGGAGTCCTGCTTTGTCTGGCGGAAAAAGCTCTGCGCACTGCGCGGCGTGGAGACCAGAAGCACGCGGTCGCCCGGCTCCAGACGGAACGAGCCGCCGGGGATGGTCACGCTGTCCTCGCCGCGCTGCACTGCGCCGATCAGCACGTTGGAGCGCGTCAGCGCCGGAAGCTCCATCAGCGTCTTGCCTGCAAGCGGAGAATCCTCGCGCAGCAGAAGCTGCAAAAGCTCCACATGACCGTCTGCGAACGTGTCGGCGCGCATGGCGGACGGAAGCCGCAGGCTGCGCGCGATCTCGGTGGCGCAGGTCAGCTCCGGGTTGACGGACAGACTGAGCCCCAGATCATCGGTGATGAGCGGAAGCTCGGAATTGTATTCCGGGTTGCGCACGCGGGCAATGGTGTGCTGCGCGCCGACCTTTTTGGCGATGAGGCAGCAGAGCAGATTCAGCTCGTCCGACGCTGTGACGGCGATCAGAAGATCTGCCGAGTCGACGCCCGCCTCCATCTGGGTCTCATAGGTCGCGCCATTTCCCTCGATGCAGAGGATGTCCAGATCCTCCGTCGTCTGCTGAAGGGGGTCCGGGCTGCGGTCTACGATCGTAATGTCATGCCCCTCGCGGGAGAGCTGCTCGGCAAGGGTGCTGCCGACCTTGCCGTCTCCGACAATGACAATTTTCATGCGTTACACTCCTGACTTCGTGCGATTTCTCTGAGATCATGCGGTTTTTCTGATATTATACTCCCGGATGCGGGCAAATGCAATGCAAATGCCGTTAAGAGAAGCGCTCACAGCGGCTGGTGCAGGCGGAAGTGGTTCTTTCGAAATTCCAGAAGCCCCTCATCGCGCATTTTGCCGAGCTCCTTCGAAAGCGCGCTGCGGTCCAGATTCAGATAGTCCGCGAGCTGCTGGCGGTCGAAGGGAATGTCAAATTCGCAGCCGCCCTGCTGCGCGGCCTGCGCGGACAGATAGGTCAGGAGCCGCCCGCGGACGCTCTTTGCCGTGGTGCAGAAGATGCGGCTCGAGAGCGTCAGATTTTTCCGCGCCGTGATGCGCAGAAGATTCTGCATCAGCTTCGGATACCAGCTCGCCGCCCGCTGTGCCGCGCCGAGCAGCACGGAAAGATCGAGGAAGACGATCTCGCTGTCCTCTGCCGCGACGGCGTCGACCATCATCGCCTCGCCGCAGACGGCATAGGTCTCGGCGAAGACCTGCCCCGGCGCGATGTAGCTGAGGATGCTGCGCTCGCCCCAGACGTCGCAGCTTTCAATGTGGACGCCGCCCGCGCGGACCAAGCCGAGCGCCTGCGTCCGGTCGCCGGAGCGGAGGATATACGCGCCCTTCGGGAACGTCCGCTCCCGGAAAGCGTGCAGCGCCTGCATTTGCGCGGTCTCCTCCGGCGTCATGCCGGCAAAAAGCGGATGCGAAAAAATTTCCATTTCAAACGGCTCCGTTCTGTTGCTCTAACAACGGAATTGATGCGTTCATCATACTATAATGCAGACATAAGGTCAAGCACGCGGCAGAAAAACGCCGCACGGCAAAAGGAGGCGCTATATTATGATCCTTTCCGGATGTCAGGGCAAGCCCCGCACACCGACGATTTTGGATAAAAAATGTCCGCAGTGCGGACAGGACATCGAAATGTTTTCGACCGACACGGAGGCGCGCTGCGAAAACTGCGGCTTTGTCGCGTACAACGATACGCTCAGCTGTGTGCAGTGGTGCAAGTATGCGCGCCAGTGCGTCGGGGACGAGATGTATGAGCAGATGATGCAGATCGCCGCCAAGCAGAAGGAAGAGGCGGCTGCTGCGCGGAAACAGAGACGGGAGGCAAAGGTATGATCCGAAAAATCATTCACATTGACGAAGATCTTTGCAACGGCTGCGGCGCGTGCGCGGCAGCGTGCCACGAGGGCGCGATCGGGATGGTGAACGGAAAAGCGCGCCTGCTGCGCGACGATCACTGCGACGGGCTGGGCGACTGCCTCCCGGCGTGCCCGACGGGTGCGATCACCTTTGTCGAGCGCGAGGCTGCGGCGTATGACGAAGCCGCCGTCCAGGCAAGTAAACAGCAGAAGGCGCAGGCGCCGCACGGCGGCTGCCCCGGCAGCCGGATGCGCACCATGGCGGCGCGGAGCGCGCAGGCTCCGGCGCAGACGGGCGAAAAACGTGTGTCGCAGCTGGGACAGTGGCCCTGCCAGATCAAGCTGGTGCCGCCCGGCGCGCCGTATTTCGACGGGGCGAAGCTGCTCATCGCGGCGGACTGCACCGCCTACGCCTACGCGCAGATGCACGAGCAGTTCATGCGCGGCAGGATCACACTGATCGGCTGCCCGAAGCTCGACGCGGTGGATTATTCCGAGAAGCTGACCGAAATTTTGACGGCACACGAGATCAAGAGCGTGACGGTCGTGCGGATGGAGGTGCCGTGCTGCGGCGGGCTGGAGTACGCGGCGAAGCAGGCGCTGCAAGCCTGCGGGAAGCTCATCCCATGGCAGGTCGTGACGATCTCGGTGGACGGAGAGATATTGGACGTATAAAAAGTGCCGCCCGCAAGGGCGGTACTTTTGTCCCGACGGGGAGCACTTTATCTGTGCCGGAGGCACAGGAGCTGCCGCGCCCGAAGGACGCGGTTTTGTCACCCCGAAAGGGGTGACACCCTTTTGCGCCCGGAGGCGCGGGGCGCTTTTGCCCGTTTGCACAGACTTGTAGGGGTGGACGCCCTCGCGCAGCCGTCAGCGCCTTTGGCGCGCTACGGATGCGGCACACCCCTTGCGGGTGCTGTCCGCCCGACCGCGCCGAAGGCGCGGAACATTTTTCGTATTCACCGATGTGCCGTTGTAGTTGCGCGACCGCAACTGTCGCTCCGCGGGCGTTCGTCCTCGCAAGCTTCATATCCCTCGCCCCGCCGCAAGCGGCAGGTCTCGTCCATTGCGCTGCTCGTCCTCTCCAAACAGCAAACGCTACGCTGGTTTGCTGTTTGGTCCCATTTCTGTCTTGCCAGAAAAAAGTATGCAAAAAAGAGGCGCTGGGGAACGAAATAGCGCTGACGCGCGAAAAAACAAGTCGTTACGTTTTATGTATTATCGTTACACCGGTGGTCAAGGAACGCCCTTCGGGCGGCGTCCTCACAAACTCCATATCCCTCGCTTCCGCGCAAGCGCGAAAGCTCGTCC
>CAKTVN010000074.1 GCA_934623545.1 uncultured Oscillospiraceae bacterium | reverse complement strand
AGGGCATCACCCCTCCGGGGTGATGAAGACCGCATCCTCCGGATGCGGTCTCCCGCGCACTTCGTGCGCGGACAAGGCGTCACCCCTCTCGGGGTGACAAAAGCCCCCGAGGCGGTGTCTCAGGGGCTTTTATGATCAAAATGTTGCGACCTGCTGCTCCGCAGGCTCGGCGGGCGTGACGCTCACTGCCGTGAGGATAGGACCAACGCCCTTATAAAGGCTGTGGTACTTCACGTCGACCTTCGCCGTGACCGTGACCCAGGACTTGACCATCAGCCCTTCGCTTCCGACGAACCTGCAGGGGATCCCCATAAAGGTGATATCCGCCTCGCAGCAGGTCATGACGAAGCGCCCGGGCGCAAACATCCCGTCCTTGTCCTTGCGCAGACGTGCCACCTGACCCTTGAAGCGCACGGTCTTGCCGGCATACTTCTTTGGCTCTTCGGTGATGTCGCGGTAGAACAGCGCGTAGTCCTCGTCCGCGATCTCGACGATGGGGGCGTTCAGATCAAACGGCAGCGGGTCTATGATCTCGTCGTACTGGGTCGTGTTGTCCGTATACTCGTAGATGATGTCGATCTTCCGGTTGACCGCACGCGCGATCTTGTGAAACGGCATGATATCCGCGCCCGGCGCCATGCGGTTGAAGACCACGAGCTCCGCGCCCGCCAGCTTATCCACGACGAGCTGGCGCATATTGGCGTTATAGCTCATAAAGGTCGACGCGTCAGCGAACATGACCTCCTGCGCGATCTGCCAGGAATCCGGCGTCTTGAGATAAAAGTCCGCCGCGAGGTGCATTCCGTTGAGCTCCGCCACAACGCGCTCCGCGCGGTGCTTTTTGCGCAGCTCCTCCAGCTTTTCCTGGCTCAGCTCCTCGTAATCCAGCGTCTCAATATAGACGTTTTTGTACGGATAGGTCGAGATATCGTATTCCTCCTCGCCCTCCTCCAGCACCAGCAGAAGCGTCCGCTCGCCGGAATTGAAGCGTGGGTCCTCCAGCGTCTGCTGGATAAAGCGCGTTTTGCCGGACTCCAGAAAGCCGGTGAAAACGTACATCGGAACAGCCGTCATGGTCTATCCTCTCATTCCGCCGTGCCAAACAGCGCGGCAACAGCCTTTTCGTTCAGCTTCGAGCCGATCACGCAAATGCGCCCTGTGACCATCGCGCCGCCCTCGCGGATGTCCGGCTCGCCGGGCACATAGTCAAAGTGGATCCATCTTTCGCCCTCGGCATTCGCCACATAGCCTTTCGCACGCAGGACCATTCCATAGGTCTCCGCGTCCTCCAGCGCCTTCAGGCACTTTTCGATCTCAGCTCTGGTGTACTTCTTATGGGTCTCCTCGCCCCAGCTGACGAAGACCTCGTCCGCGTCATGCCCGTGGTGATGATGGTGATGATGCTCATGCTCATCGCCGTCCTCGTCGTGGTGATGATGGCAGCTGCACTCCGGGTCGTCGCACTCCTCGCCGTCCTCATGGTCATGATGGTGGTGATGGTGGTGCTCATGCTCGTCCTCATCGTCGTCCTCGTCATGGTGATGATGGCAGCAGTGGTCGTCGTCATCGTCGCCGTCATGATGGTGGTGATGATGGTGATGCTCGTGCTCGTCCTCGTCGTCCTCATCGTGGTGATGATGGTGGCAGCAGCAGTCCGGGTCGTCGCACTCCTCGTCGTCATCATGGTCATGATGATGGTGGTGGTGCGCTTCCTCCTCGAGCTTCGCAAGCTCGATGGCAATGGTGCTGCGCTGCTCCATCGCCTCCATCAGCTGCTCGCCGGTCAGCTCGTTCCACGGCGTCGTGACGACGATGGCGTCCTTGTTGTGCTCGCGAATCAGCTCGACGCACTGGTCGAGCTTCTGCTCGCTCATCGCGTCGGTCCGGCTGAGGATGATGGTGTTCGCGGTCTCGATCTGGTTGTTATAGAACTCGCCGAAGTTCTTCATATACATTCTGCACTTCGTTGCGTCGGCGACCGTCACGAAATTGCCGAGCTGCACGTCGTCGCTCGTCACGCGGCGCACCGCGCCGATGACGTCGGAGAGCTTGCCGACGCCCGACGGCTCGATCAGGATGCGGTCCGGATGATACTCGTCGATGACCTTCGTCAGTGCGCGCCCGAAGTCGCCCACGAGCGAGCAGCAGATGCAGCCGGAGTTCATCTCCGTGATCTGGATGCCCGCCTCCTGCAAAAAGCCGCCGTCGATGCCGATCTCACCGAACTCATTTTCGATGAGCACCAGCTTCTGACCGTGATAGGCTTCCTGAATCATTTTCTTGATGAGGGTCGTCTTGCCCGCACCGAGAAAACCGGAATAAATGTCAATTTTCGTCATGAATAACACCTTCTATGTGAATTTCTTTTGCGGTTATTATATCACAGCTGTCAAGCGATTTACACCTTTTCCCGGAAAACTTCCGCACTGCGCCGAAAATCGATTGACAAACCGATTTTCATATGTTAAAATAACCATCGTCTTTGAGACAGTTGATTCGGAGAGATGTCCGAGCGGTTTAAGGAGCTGGTCTTGAAAACCAGTGACACAGCGATGTGCCGTGGGTTCGAATCCCACTCTCTCCGCCACACTTTCCTTCATACCGTGCTGAACCGACCTGCGGAAGTACCCAAGTGGCCGAAGGGGCTCCCCTGCTAAGGGAGTAGTCGTCTAAAAAGCGAGCGAGGGTTCAAATCCCTCCTTCCGCGCCACCCCCGGAGCAAAAAGCTCCGGGGGTTTCTTTTTCAAATCCACCCTGTGAATACACGTCAAGATCCCGGCAGCGATGCTGCCGGGATCTTTTCATACTATTTTCTGATTAAATTCTTTAATCAGAAAGGTTCCACCTTTGGCGTAACCGATTCCGTGATTTTGATAAAATCACGGAATCTCGTCTCATAATGATCTTCATATTAAAAACTTCCATTCCATGAATGAAAGTTTTTAATTGAATATCAGTATCATACGCCGGTCATTTTATTGCGAAAGGGTGGACAGCTTTTCCAGCAGCTCCAGCGCGATCGGTTTGACGCGCGGCGCTTACTGCTGTGTCAGCACCTCGATGATCTCGCCGACGTAGAGATCGTGATAATCCCGCTCCGGATAGCAGGAATCGATCACGCGCTTATCTACAAAGCCCTCCTCCAGCAGCGGCGCCTGATAGAGCTTGCGGCAGACCAGGACCAGCTTCGCCTCTTCAAAATACGTATAGCCGTCGGCAAAGACCGGCGTCAGACCGACCCTTGCGACCTTATCCTCGTCGCGCCCGGAGTGGCTGCCGAGGTAGGCGAGCTGCTTTTTATAGCCCTCCGGGAAAAAGCTGAGCGTATACAGCGGCTCACGGTCGGCAAACTGCCGCGTATAGCGCTGCGGGCGGATATAGCAGATGGCGGTCGGCTTCTGCCAGATGTAGCCAAGATGCCCCCAGCTGGCGGTCATGGTATTCCAGCCGCGCATCTCGTCGCCCGCGGTGACGAGCATCCACTCGTCGCCGATGAGCGTCATCGGGTTCATAGAAAGCGTCTTGTAATCGGTTTTGACAAGCATGATATCCCTCCTGCGTTCAGTTTATGCGGATGCTCAGAGCTGATACAGCGCCGTGAACTTTTTCTCCAGATAATCGAGGAAATAATTCACATTCAGCGGCTCGCCGGTGATGGCGCGGATCCACTCGTCGGGCGTGGAGATTGAGGCGATCGAGAACACGTGCTCCTTCAGCCAGTCGCGGATGGGAAGCAGATCGCCTTTTGCAGCCAGATCGAATACATCGAGCTCCTTCTGCATCGTATGCAGGATCTGCGCGCCGTAGGCGTTGCCGAGCGCGTAGGAGGGGAAATAGCCGTAGCTTCCGCTCCAATGCACGTCCTGAAGGCAGCCCTGTGCGTCGTCCGGCACGTCCAGCCCGAGATATTGCTTGTATTTTGCGTTCCAGATCGCCGGGACCTCGTCGACGGTGATCTCGCCGTTCACAAACTGCTTTTCCAGCTCATAGCGGATCATGATGTGCAGGCAGTAGGTCAGCTCGTCCGCGTCGCAGCGGATGAGCCCCGGCTGCGCGATGTTGACCGCCTCATACAGCTCGCGCTCCGAAACGTCGGCAAAGGTCTCGCCGGTGATCTCGCGCAGCTTCGGGTAGACGAAGTGGATGAATGCCTCGCTCCGCCCGATCAGGTTCTCATAGAAGCGGGAAATGCACTCGTGCATGGCGCTGGTCATGGAGTCGCAGGCGTGCTCGCGGTAAAATTCCTCGGGCTCATTCTGCATGAACAGCGCGTGCCCGCCCTCATGGAGCGTCGTGAAGATGTTGGAGATGAAATTCTCCTCGTAGTAATGCGTCGTGACGCGCACGTCGTGCGGTCCGAAGTTCGTGGTAAACGGATGCTCGGTCGTCATCAGCACGAGCGCGGACTTGCGCAGCCCCTCCAGCTCGAGCAGATAATCAGAGAACGCCTCCTGCTGCGCAATGGGGCACGGGCGGTGCAGGAAATCCGTGCGGATGGACTTGCCGTCCTTTTGGATGCGGGCGAGCAGCGGGACGATGCGCTCGCGCAGCGCGCCGAAGAAGCCGTCGAGCTGCCGGATGCTGCCGCCCTTTTCAAAGTCGTCCAGGCAGGTGTCGTAATAGGTCTCCTTTTTATATGCGCTGTCGCGCAGGTCTATGGTCTTCTGCGTGTAGCCGATGATCTCGGCAAAGGAGTCGCGGAAGATGGAAAAGTCGCTCGCCTTCTTCGCCTCCAGCCACTTGGCATACGCGCGGTTGCCGGCAAGCGTCATATCGTAGTCGAGCTTCGCCGGGATGTTCTTGACCTTCTGCCACTGCTCGTCCAGCAGCTGCACGACCTTTTTCTGCACCGGCGTCAAGCCCTCGCTGTCCGCCGCCAGCTCTGTGACGAGGCGCTCATACTTTTTTGAGTGCATGAGCTTAAAATACTGCTTGCTCAGGACCGCCATATCCTCGCCCGCGCGCTCCATGCCCTCCTCCGGGGCGCAGCACTGCATATCGAAATCGAGCTTGCCAATCGTGCGGGCATAAACCGCCGCGTCGTCGAGGATCTTACGCAGCTGACCAAATTTCTGTATATTCGTCATGGAATTTCCTCCTTTGTGTTCACTATGTCCATATTACTATATTTTCTTTTTCTGCGCAAGCGTTCCGTCCGCTTGGGTCCTTTTCCGCGCGGTGCGTGCCTCGTTCGAGCCGTTTCGCGTAAATTTCAGAAAAAGGGATTGTGTATCGGGGCAAAATATCGTATAGTAATTATGTATACTCATAAAGGAGGATTTTCATGGATCATCCGGAATTTGAACGCGACGAGCAGGCGATGGAGGCGCGCCGCCTTCGGCGGCTGGAGCAGAAGCGCCGCCGCCAGCTTCAGCAGCGCATCGTGCTGGGCGTGGTCGTCGTGATCTTTGTTCTTGCCATTGTACTCATCGTCCGCGGCTGCTCGGGTCAGAAAAACAAGCAGCAGGAGCAGCCTCAGGCTTCCGCGCCGGACACCTCGGCGCAGGCGCCGCTTCCGCAGGTCGAGCCGGACACTGTCATCACCCTCGCCGCCGTCGGCGACATTATGGTCTACGACGAGCAGATTGCCGCGGCAAAGCAGCCGGACGGGAGCTATGACTTCTCGGATTGCTTCTCCGCCGTCTCGGCGCTCACGATGGGTGCAGACTTTACCGTCGGCAATCTGGAGCTCAATTTCTGCGGCGAGCCCTACTCCGGCAAGCCCGATTTCCGCGCGCCGGAGTCTCTGGCGCTGGCGCTCAAGGAAAAGGGCTTTGATCTGCTTCAGACCGCCAACACCTACAGCATCCAGAACGGCATTTCCGGGCTGAAGAGCACCATCAAATATCTCAATACCGTCGGCATTGACCATGTCGGCACCTATGTCGCAGAGGACGACAAGAAGACGAACGAGGGCGTGCTGCTGAAGAACATCAACGGCATCAAGATCGCCTTCATCGGCTACACCAAGGGCGTCAACAACATCTCCCTGCCTGAGGGCTCGGAGTTCAGCGTCGACCTTCTGTACAAGGACTACGACAGCGAATACAAGGAGGTCAACACCGACGCCATCGTCCGCTCCGTCAAGGCGGCGAAGGCGCTGGGTCCCGATCTGATCGTCGCGATGCTGCACTGGGGCAGCGAGTGGGACACCACCATCATCCCGACGCAGAAGACGATCACTGATCTGATGCTGGAAAACGGCGTGGACATCATCCTCGGCTCGCATTCGCACGTGGTCGGTCCGATGATGCAGGTCCCCGTCACGACGGTCGACGGCGAGGAGAAGACCTGCTTCGTGGCATACAGCCTCGGCAATTTCTTATCCAGCCCCGACAGCCAGAAATATGACTACGCGATGGAGTCCGTCATTTTGAACCTTCAGATCACCAAGAACGGCAGCACGGGTGAAACATCCCTCACGGGCATCTCCTATACGCCGCTCTATATCCTGAAGACGGAGAGCGAGGTCGAGGGAACGCACTATCAGGTCGTCCCCATCCGCAGCGCGATCACCAACAATCTCTTCCCCGACATGACCGAGACCTTCACCGCCGCCATCGCCCATCTGCGCACCAACACCGGCTCGGACTTTGACTCCGGAAAGTGACCCGGATATGACGGCAGCCGCGCCGAAGCCCGGCGCGGCTGCCTGTTTTTGCAAAGAGGTTTCTATGAAAGAAAGCAACTATGACATCACCCTGAGACGTATGCCGGGGGAATTCCTGAAATATGACCAGCAGCGTATGCTCCGCAATTTCCGGCTGGAGCACGACGCGGACGCGCTCTATCTTCCGATGCTGGAGCGGCGCTACCGCGTCGACCGCCGCAGCGGCTGCATCTCCTGGACCGTGGACGGGCAAAGCTGGACCCCCGGCGGCTTCAACGACTCGATGACCATCTACGATCTGCTCTGCTGCGCAAAGGACGGCTGCCGCCTCTCCGGGCGCTACAGCAGGGCGGAAAATCTGCGCGGCGCCGCCTTCGGCGCGGACCCGGCAAAGGGGCTCTTTGACGCATTTGCCGCGCGCTGCGACCACGCGCCCGAAAAGCTCGCGTGTGCCTGCGCCGCCCTCGGTGGGACGCGGATGGAGATGGGCGAGCTTTCCTATCAGCTGCCGCTGTTTCCGTTTCTGCCGGTCATCCTGCAATTCTGGTCCTCGGATGATGAGTTTCCACCGTCGTTCAAGCTGATGTGGGACGAAAATACGCTCGATTTCCTGAAATTCGAGACAGTCTGCTATGCCGCGGCGTTCCTGACCGAACGCCTCGGCGCAAAGATGGATAGACTTTGAGATTTTCTCATAAACAGCAGCCGCCTGCCTCCATATGGAGGCGGGCGGTGCTGCGCTTGTCAAAAATTCTTTTGACAAGCGCTCAAACGCGATTCGCTTCGCTGCCATCGCGTTTGAATAAGCTGCGCGATGCGGCGCGATTTCCACACTTGCATCGCGTAAAGTGTTTTGCGCGACGTACACGCCGCCGCGCAAAACGAATTTATACTGATATTCAATTAAAAACTTTCATTCATGGAATGGAAGTTTTTAATATGAAGATCATTATGAGACGAG
>CAKTVN010000073.1 GCA_934623545.1 uncultured Oscillospiraceae bacterium | reverse complement strand
ATCAAAATCACGGAATCGGTTACGCCAAAGGCGGAACCTTTCTGATTAAAGAATTTAATCAGAAAATAGTATTAGAAATTTTGAATGAAAAAATCACCGGCGATCCCGCCGGTGATTTTCAGACCATTCAGTTCTGCGCTGTATTAGAGGCTTCCTCTGACGTATTCTCTGCCGCGCGGTAGACGCAGGCATTTGGGGTGGGGCGACCGACGGAGCTCACGCCGTTTGCGCAGCGCGTCAGATACTCGCCGTCGTACCACATCATGCCGCTCGCGCCGCCGTCGCAGTTGATCGCCTGCATACAGCCGTGATCCTTCAGAATACTCGCACAGGTGGCGACGTCCGTGCCCCAGCTGCCGGACGCACCGCGTCCTTCGATCATAAGCATCAGGATTTCATATTTCTCAGATTGACCAATGCAGACGCGGGGATTGAGCTCGGACCACCAATCGTTGACCAAAACCTCGCCGTCGACGATCATCGCAGGCTCGAACTCAAAGGCGTCGCGGCAGTCCTCGCTGACCGAGTCAGTCGTTGCCTTGATGTACATCAGGTTGTCCTCGTGGAACTCCATGCGCGAGAACTTGTGCCAGCCGCTGTTGGTCGCGTGCGCCTCAACGTTATATTCCACGCCCTGCGCCATGCAGTAGCCCGCGAGACGACCGCCGTTGCCCTGACCGACGACGCCGTTCGCGCTGACGTCGATAAAGCCGCTGGCGGAGATGCCGAGAATGCCGCCCTCGACGTTCTGGACAATGTCGCCGATGGGCTCGCCGTTGCCCTTTGAGAACGGGTCGGTCGACTGCGAGATCTGGCTGGACGTGCCAATGCAGAAGCGTGACGGGTCCTTGCAGATCGCCAGCACGCCTCGCCAGCCGGACCCCTTGAGGCGCACGATCAGAATCTTGTTCGGCGCGTCGATGGCAAGCACCTGCTCACCCTGAGTGGTGTAGATCGAGGTGCCGCTGTCATCCAGACCTGCCTCGTTGATGTAAATACCGCTCCAGCCGTTGGCAAGCGTCTCGGGATGGTCGGTCAGATAGGTCTGCCAGGTGTCCGGGTCAAGCTCCCAGAAGAGTTCTTCAAATTCCGCCTTTTCCTGCGCCGCAATCTCCTCCGGAGTCAGCTCCTTCGGGGGTTCCGGCTCGTCTACCTCCACCTCTGTGTCGATCGGACGGGTGTTTTCGTCCGGCGCAGGTGTGTCAGGTTTGGTCGGAGCGGCGTCGGACGAGGTACTGTCCTTGCCCCAGCTGCTCGTCTTGCCCTCGACGCGCTCGGCGGCGGCGGTATTGCGGTCGATCACGTCCTGCACGACGTCCTTCGGAAGAAGCCTTGTTGCGAGCCACTGATGGCGCATCGTCGCGAGCGCGGTGTTGATGTACACCTCGCGCCAGTAGGTGATGAAGGGAATCTTGCTGTAGGCGGCGAAGAAATAAAGCCCCTCCAGACACAGGATGACCGTCAGAAAGATCGCCAGCTTCTTGAGCGGCTTTTTCTTTTTTGCCTTTTTTGCGCGGCTGCTTGCCAGACGCGAGCCGGAGCGCTTATTTCCAAACAGTTTGACTTGACTCATGTTGCGATTTCTCTCCAATATCAGGATTGTCACTTTGCACATTCTAGCATATTACGCGCCAAGAATCAAATCTTTCTGCAAAATCTTCAGAAAATATTCATGATTTGTCGGAAATAGAGACAAAAACGCGGCGCACAGGAGCGCGAAAAGACAAATTATACTGATATTCAATTAAAAACTTTCATTCATGGAATGGAAGTTTTTAATATGAAGATCATTATGAGACGCGATTCCGTGATTTTATCAAAATCACGGAATCGGTTTCGCCAAAGGCGGAACCTTTCTGATTAAAGAATTTAATCAGAAAATAGTATTAAAGGAGCGGTCCCAAATGGGACCGCTCCTTTTGAAATGGAAAAACTTGCGCTTATGCCGCCTTGTTCATGTTCATCAGGACCTGCGCGACCATGGCGCGGGTCGCGTTGCCCTTCGGGCTGAACGCGTTGTTGGAGCCGGAGAGGTAGCCCGCTGCGGTGCAGTAGGTAACGCCTTCCAGCGCCCAGTTCGCGACGGAGGAGAGGTCGGTGTACTTCAGCTCCGTGGTGGCGTCCATCGACTTCTCCATGACCTTATCGTAGCCATAGAGGATCTTTGCCATCTCCTGACGGGTGACAGCCTGATCCGGGCGGTAGGTGTCGCCGTAGCCGTTGACAATGCCATTCTTGGAAGCCCACAGGACGGCGTTCGCGTAATACGAGCCATCCTTGCAGTCCTTGAAGGTCTCAGAGACCTTGCCCTCGACCTCGGGACTGCCAGCCATACGGTAAAGGACCGTGACGAGCATGGCGCGGGTCGTGTTCTGGGTCGGGCTGAAGGATGCGCCGGAGCCGTTCATGAGCTTCTGCGCGGTGACGTAGTCGACTGCATTCGCATACCATGCGGTGCTGGCGACATCGTTGTAGGTGGTCATGGTGATACGACCCTTCGCAGCGGCATATTCCTTGCCGACGACGCCCTTCAGCGCGGTCTTGATGTAATCGACGACTGCCTGATCCATCGGCGTGCCGGTGTCCACGATCTTGGGCGAGGAAGCAAAGGCATAGTAGACGTCGCCGCCAGCAGCCATGAAGTCGTTGGTGACCACGGCGTAGGTGTCCTTTGCGCGGAAGGGCTTGCCGTTGATGGAGTTGATGGTCACACGGTTGATGGACTTGGGACCATAGTAGGTGGAACCGGGATAGGTCTCCGCGTTCTTGTCATACGGAGCGGCAGTGCAGACGGAGATGTTCATGCCTGCGATCTGCGCGAAGCCGCCGAGTGCGGTCGGCGCGCTCTGGTTTGCAGCCTCGAGTGCCTCGAGGAGCTTTTCACCGGTGACATAGACGACGGCGACGGTGTTGCCGAAGGGAAGCACAGTGTTGATGTCATTCATGCTGATATCGCCGGCTTTGATAGAGGCACGGATGCCGCCGCCGTTGGTGATGGCAACGATGTGATCGTCCGCGACGTCAAGCTTACCGTCCTTGGTGGCATACCAGAGCATGGCGTCACAGATTAGATCGCCGAGATTCGTTTCTCTGGTGCGCACGCCGGGGTCACGGTTGCCGTCGAGATCGACTTCGCTCTTTGCGAACACAGCGCCGAGACGGGCGTCAACGTCCGCGATGACGGCGTCGGCAGCCGCCTTGGTGTCGGCGTCCTCGTCCTTGAGGTCGGCGACCTTGACGAGCTCATGACGCTCGATCTTCTTGGTGGCGTTGTCGATGACGATCACGCCGACATTCTCGAGCTTCGTGCCGGTGGACTGGATGGGCTCTTTATTTGCGCCCTCGGTCATGACCGTGTGGGAGTGACCGTCGATGATGAAGTCGATGCCCTTGGTGTTGGCGTACAGATCGGTGGAGCGGTTCGGCTCGGATTCGTCGTCGACGCCCAGATGCGTCAGCGCGATCACGAGATCGGCGCCGTCTGCCTTGAGATCAGCGGCTTCCTGCGCGGCGAAGGAGTAGAGCTCATTCTTTGCCATGAAGGTAACGCCCTTGATCTTTGCCGGGTGCGCCTTGGTGGCAGTCTCAGGCGTGGTGAGCCCGAGGAAGCCGACCTTGACGCCGCCCTTGGTCTCTACGACGTAGGTCGCGTCGAATGCGAGCTTGCCGTTATAGCGGATGTTGCCGACGAGCTTGAATTTGGCTTCCTTTGCGAGGGACTGAAGATTTGCATAGCCATAGTCGAACTCATGGTTGCCGAAGGTGGCGACGTCGTAGCCCGCGGCGTTCATCAGCTCGACCGCGGTCTTGCCCTGAGAGTCGCTGACATAGGTCGAGCCCTGAATGTAGTCGCCCGCGTCGACCAGGATCACGTCGGCGCCCTTCGCCTCGTAACTCTTTTTCAGCGCAGCGACCTTTGCATACAGACCCACCTCACCGTGCACGTCGTTGGTGTGCAGGATGACCGTCTTGCCTGCGAGTTCTCCGTCCGCTGCGAAGGCAGTGGTCATCAGACCGAATACCATCAGTACAGCGAGAAGAAGCGCTACTAATTTCTTCATAGTATCCTCCTTTTATTTCTCCCGCCGGGGCGGGTGATCATACCTAGATTATACGACGTTTTTGCGAAAACAGCTAGTGGCTGAAAATGAAAAATTCATGTATAATTTTAGTAAAACTGCACAAAAAGCTGCGGACTCGACTGGGAAACTGCGCAATTATAACAAATGTGTCATCCAAATGGTGTGCCTTTCAGTACGACTTCACGGATGAAGCGAAAGGTCTCCTTCTCACCGCGGTCACGCAGCATGGAAAGAAGGAACGTCAGCTGCGCCATGGTCTTCGGGTGGACCTCGCGCGCCTCCTGCGCGAGCTCCAGATAGCGGATGGGCGAGGCGTCGGTGTAGGCGCTGCCCTGATAGGTCTTGCAGGCGGCGATGCGGTCCATGACCATTTCGGCGAGATAGCGCCGCGGCATCTCGACCGGCGCATACATGCGCGCCTGAAGGTCCAGGTCGGTCCAGTATTCAAAATGGTGCCGGTTTCTGCCCTTGTGGTGCATCCACGCCTCGCTGTAGCCCTTGTCCTCGCGCTCGGCGGCGTTCGGGCTGCGCGTGCCCTGATAGTACCGGACGCCGGTCCAGAACTCGGCGAGAGAGTATTTGGACAGATCGTGCGTCAAGCCCTGCCAGTAGAGCCCCACGCGAAAGCACCCGCGCCGCACAAGACGGCGATGATGCGCAACGGTCTTCAAATGACCGAAGAAGCGATTCATGAAGGACTGCTCCATATGTTCACCTTCCGTTCTTTCCTGATTGTATCACAGCGAGGGCTGTGCTACAATATGAAAATAAAAGGAAAGGGGAGATGCGCAGTGAAAGAGGTCGGGCGCTTTGCGCCGAGCCCGAGCGGACGGATGCACCTTGGAAACGTGTTTTCGGCGCTTCTGGCGTGGCTGTCGGTGCGCAGCGCCGGGGGAGAGATGGTCCTGCGGATCGAGGATCTGGACCCCGACCGCTGCCGCGCGGAATACGCCGCGCAGCTGAAGGAGGATTTGCTCTGGCTGGGGCTGGACTGGGACCGGGAGCAGACGCCGCAGAGCCGGCGCACGGAATGCTACCGGCAGCAGTTTGAAAGGCTTACGCGAATGGGGCTGGTCTATCCGTGCTACTGCACGCGCGGCGAGCTGCACGCGGCGTCCGCGCCGCACGCCTCAGACGGCAATGTCCTCTACGCAGGCACCTGCCGGAGCCTTACGCCGGAGGAGCGCGCGCGAAAGACGCGCCGCCCCGCGTGGCGGCTGATCGTCCCGGACGAGACGGTCGCCTTTTGCGACGGGCTTCAGGGTGATTACGCGGAGAATCTCGCGCGCGGCTGCGGCGATTTTATCATACGCCGCTCCGATGGCGTGTATGCCTACCAGCTCGCGGTCGTGACCGACGACGCGGAGGCGGGCGTGACGCAGATCGTGCGCGGCTGCGACCTGCTGTCGTCGACGCCGCGGCAGATCTATCTGCAAAGGCTTCTGGGGCTTCCGACGCCGAAGTATTATCATGTCCCTCTGCTCGTCGCGCCGGATGGACGGCGGCTTTCCAAGCGGGAGCGCGATCTCGACATGGGCGCGCTGCGTGCGCGCTTTTTGCCGGAGGAGCTGATCGGGCGGCTGGCGTATTTTTCGGGACTATTGAATGAGTATGCGCCGGTCAACGCCTGCGCGCTTTTGACGGATTTCACATGGGAGCACGTGCGAAGGGAAAATATTCTTGTTGAAAATCCGTAAAAATACATCGAATCGGTTTACAAGCCGCGCGGCGGCTGGTATAATACAAATCGTATGGGACTTTTCAAATAGGATATATTTGAATAATTTGAAGGGATGAAGGTTATGTACAAAATCGTGCGCAAAAAGGAACTCAACTCCGCAGTGACGCTGATGGAGATCGAGGCTCCGTTCGTCGCCCGCAAGGCGAAGGCGGGACAGTTCATCATTTTCCGTGTAGACGAGCGTTCGGAGCGTGTGCCGCTGACGATCGCCGGCTATGACCGCGAAAAGGGGACGGTCTCGATCATCTTCCAGAAGGTCGGTCTGTCGACCGAGCTGCTCGGCAGCCTGAACGAGGGCGATTATATTCAGGACTTCGTAGGTCCGCTCGGCAAGCCGACGGACGTTGAGGGCAAGAAGCGCGTTTGTGTGGTCGGCGGCGGCGTCGGCTGCGCCATCGCCTATCCATCTGCGAAGGCATTCAAGGAGGCTGGCGTCGAGACGGACGTCATTGTCGGCTTCCGCAATAAGGACATCGTCATTCTTGAGGACGAGTTCAAGCAGGCTTGCGACAATCTGTATCTGATGACCGACGACGGCTCCTACGGCGAGCACGGCTTCGTCACCGTCAAGCTCCAGCAGCTGCTCGAGTCCGGACGGCAGTATGACGAGGTCCTGGCGATCGGTCCGATTCCGATGATGAAGTTCGTCTCCAAGACGACCGAACCTTTCGGCGTCAAGACGATCGTTTCGCTCAACCCGATCATGGTCGACGGCACCGGTATGTGCGGCGGCTGCCGCGTGACGGTGGGCGGCGAGGTCAAGTTCGCCTGCGTCGACGGTCCGGATTTCGACGGTCACAAGGTCGACTACGCAGAGCTGATGAACCGCAACACAGCCTATCGTGAGCGCGAGGCAGAGGTCCGCGAGACCCATAAGTGCCGGATGCAGACGATGGCGGAAGAGCTCATCAAGTAAGGGGAGGAAACGAAAATGGCGAATATGCAGCTTACAAAAACTCCGATGCCGGAGCAGGACCCGAATGTCCGCAACCATAATTTCAAGGAAGTCACGCTGGGCTACACCGCCGAGATGGCGATGGACGAGGCAAAGCGCTGCCTGAACTGCAAGAAGCCGAAGTGCGTCGAGGGCTGCCCGGTCAACATTCAGATCCCGGAATTTATCGCGAAGGTCGCCGAGGGCGATTTTGCCGCGGCATATGAGATCATCACCTCCACCAATGCGCTGCCCGCGCTGTCCGGTCGTGTCTGCCCGCAGGAGACGCAGTGCGAATCCAAGTGCGTGCGCGGCGTGAAGGGCGAGCCGGTCGCGATCGGTCGTCTCGAGCGCTTTGTCGCCGACTGGTATCGCGAGAACGTCAACGCCATGCCGCAGAAGCCCGCACAGAACGGCATCAAGGTCGCGGTCGTCGGCTCCGGTCCTTCCGGTCTGACCTGTGCGTCCGAGCTTGCCAAGAAGGGCTACGCCGTCACGATCTTTGAGGCGCTCCACACCGCAGGCGGCGTTCTGGTCTACGGCATCCCGGAGTTCCGTCTGCCGAAGGCGATCGTCGCCAACGAGGTCGAGAAGCTCAAGGCGATGGGCGTCGAGGTCATGACCAACATGGTCATCGGCAAGGTCCTGTCCATCGACGAGCTGTTCGATGAGATGGGCTTCAAGGCGGTCTTCGTCGGCTCCGGCGCGGGTCTGCCGATGTTCATGCACATCCCGGGCGAAGAGCTCAAGGGCGTCTGCTCCGCGAACGAGTATCTGACGCGCATCAACCTCATGAAGGCATATAAGGAAGAGAGCGACACACCCATCCTGCAC
>CAKTVN010000072.1 GCA_934623545.1 uncultured Oscillospiraceae bacterium | reverse complement strand
AGGAGTGAGGGACGCCGGATGGAACAGAATGAACTTCAGCGCGCCATTATGGCGATCCTGTTTGCGGCGGGCGAGCCGGTGAGCGTGCAGCGGCTCTCCGAGTCTCTGGAAACAGACCCGGACGAAATTCGCCGCGAGGCAAAATATTTGATGGATACGCTGGCGTATAACCGCAGCGGCATCCGGATCGTGCTGCTGGAGGACGCATATCAGATGTGCTCCGCGTCGGAGCAGGCGCAGTATGTGAGCCGGACGCTCGAGACGCGCAAGCCCCCGAAGCTTTCGCAGTCGCAGCTCGAGACGCTGACGGTCATCGCGTATTATCAGCCCGCGACGAAGGCGTATGTCGAGCAGATACGCGGCGTGGACAGCGCCTATTCCGTCAGCGCGCTTCTGACCAAGAAGCTCATCCGCGAGGACGGGCGGCTGAACGTCCCCGGAAGACCTATCCTTTACCGGACGACGCCGGATTTCCTGCGTGTGTTCGGGCTTCAGTCGCTCGACGAGCTGCCGGAGATCGGTAAGACGCAGCTTCTGACGCGCCAGCAGCTTCAGATCGAGGCGGAGCAGGGCGCGCAGCCGAACGCTCCGACGGAGGAATCGGAGCAGGAGGCGAAGGAGGAACCGGAGGCATGACATGGTGGATGATCGTGCTCCTGATCCTTGCGGTCTTCTTCCTGATCGGCTGCATCCCGGTCGGCGCGGATGTTTCGTATCTCGGCGGCGTGCTCACGGTGAAGGCAAAGATCGGTCTTCTGCGGCTGACGCTGCTCCCAAAGAAGCCGAAGAAGCCCCAAAAGCAAAAAAAATCGAAAAAATCGAAGAAAAAACCGAAGCCGGAAAAGCAGAAGGAAAAGAAAAAGCCGCAGCCTTTGTCCGGCGGCATTTCCGGCGTGATGGAGCTGCTGCAATTTGCCTGCGACACGCTGGGCGACCTGCGGCGGAAGCTGCGTATGGAGCGACTCGAGCTTCATGTTCGCTTCGGAGCCGGAGACGATGCGGCGAAGACGGCGATCAGCTACGGACGCGCCTGGGCGCTGATCGGGACGATGCTTCCGATGCTGGAACGCATTTTTGTGATAAAAGAGCGTGACATCGGTGCGGAACTGGACTATAATAAGGAAGAAAAGATGACGCTGGACGCACAGCTGTGCATCACGATCACGATCGGGCGCGCGCTTGCGCTGGCACTCCGGGCTGGCATCCGGTTTTTGAAAATCTACAAAGAAACGAACAAAGGCGGTGCAGAGAAATGAATCATCCCCTGAGTGAAATGATGAGCAATTCCATGAGCAAGATCAAGGACATGATCGACGTCAATACCGTGATCGGCAGCCCGATCACAACGCCCGACGGCGTGACACTGATCCCGATCACCAAGGTCTCGGTCGGCTATGGCGGAGGCGGCTCCGATTTTGTGACGAAAAACTATCCCGCAAACCGCGACAACGCCTTCGGCGGCGGCGCGGGCGCGGGCGTGACGATCACGCCGATGGCGTTCGTTGTCATCCGCGGCGAATCGGTTCGGATGCTTCCGGTCGCGGAGCCGGCATCCTCATCGGTCGACCGCATCATCGAGCTGGTACCGGACATTCTGGACCGGGTGGAGGATATGCTCCGCTCGTTCAAGGACAAGCAGGACGCAGCCGTAGAATGATTTGACCGCGCGCGGGAATGCTAACCGCGGGTGATGAAATTTGAAAAAGGCAATGCGAAGGGCAGCGGCGGCTTTGTCCGCGGCCGTCCTTTTGACGGTGCAGGTATCTGCGGCGGAGCGCACCGCCGCCCCGGCGCAGCCGGAGGTGAGCGCGAAGAGCGCGATCTTGATGGACGCAGGCTCCGGACGCATCCTGTATGAGAAGGATGCGGACGCGCGCAGCCGGATCGCGAGCACGACGAAAATTCTGACTGGGCTGATCGTCTGCGAAACGCTGGATGCAGACGAGGAGGTCTGCGTCCCGCCGGAGGCGGTGGGCGTCGAGGGCTCGTCGATGTATCTGAAATCAGGCGAGCGACTGACGGTGCGGGAGCTTCTGTATGGTATGATGCTTCACTCCGGAAACGACGCGGCGACCGCGCTTGCCATCCTGACGGACGGCTCGGTCGAGCGCTTTGCGCAGCGGATGAACCGCCGCGCGGCAGAGCTCGGAATGCGCGATTCGCATTTTTGCAATCCGAGCGGTCTGGACGAGGACGGGCATTTTTCCACAGCCTGCGATCTGGCGGTTTTGACGCGCGCAGCAATGCGGAATGATCGCTTCCGGGAGCTCGTCGGGACGAAGAGCATCACGCTCGGCGCGCGCGTGCTCACCAATCACAACCGCCTGCTCTGGAGCTACGCCGGGGCGGACGGTGTCAAGACCGGCTATACGCGCGCCGCAGGGCGCATCCTTGTGAGCAGCGCGGAGCGCGGCGGACGGCGGCTCATCGCGGTCACGATCTGCGCGCCGAACGACTGGAAGGACCATGCAGCGCTGCTGGACTACGGCTTTTCCGCCTTTGAGCACCGCGTGTTCCTGCGCTCCGGCGCGGCGGCGGGGAACGTCCCGGTCGTCGGCGGCGTACTGGACCGGACGGAGCTGACGGCGGGGGAGACGCTGAGCTATCCGCTGGCGGAGGGCGAGCAGACGGAGGTGCGCATTCACGCGGAGAAATTCCGCTTCGCGCCGGTGTTGCCGGGGCTCGCGGGCTATGCGGAGCTCATTGTAAACGGCGAAGCGGTGCGGCGTGTACCGCTCTATTATAAAAACGCGGTGGCGGCGCTGCCGCAGAAAGGGCTTTTCGCCCGCCTTTTTGGAGGATGAAATGGAAGAACGGCTGCAAAAAATTCTTTCGCGCTATGGGGTCGCCTCACGCCGGAAGGCGGAGGAGCTGATTTTAGAGCGGCGCGTGCGCGTCAACGGAAACACGGCGTCGCTCGGCGACACAGCGGTGGACGGCGAGGATGTGATCGAGGTCGACGGCGTCCGGCTCAAAAAGGAGCCGGAGCGGCTGTATCTGATGCTCAACAAGCCGCGCGGCTATGTAACGACGCTTGCGGACGAAAAGGGACGCAAAAACGTCTCCTCGCTCGTGTCCGGCTGCGGCGCGCGCGTCTATCCCGTCGGGCGGCTCGACCTCTATTCCGAGGGGCTGCTCCTTCTGACAAATGACGGAGATTTTGCAAACCGCCTGATGCACCCGTCGCATGAGATCGAAAAGACGTATCTCGTCTGGGTGAGCGGCTGGCAGGAGGGCTGCGAGGAGCGGCTGGCGCAGCCGATCGAGATTGGCGGGCGCATGACGCAGCCGGCAAAGGTCCGCCTTCTGAACCGGAAGGAGGATGTGGCGCTGTTCGAGTTTATCATCCACGAGGGGCGCAACCGGCAGCTGCGCCGCCTCTGCGAGGGCGCAGGGCTGCGCGTGACACGGCTGAAGCGCGTCGCGGAGGGACCGCTCCGGCTCGGGGAGCTTCCGGTCGGGGCGTGGCGGATGCTTTCGCAGGAGGAGCTGGAAGCTCTCGAACGGTCCATATGATTATTTTCGCGCGGGATCTGCATTCATACTTGCAAATCCCGCGCGAAAACGCTATGATATTCTGGATTTATAATGCTGCGGCTCCCCGCGCCGCGGATGGGAGGCGTTCCAATGGCTTCGGATATTCTGACAACGATCCACGATCAGCTCCGCACCTTTTCCAAGGGGCAGAAGCTGATCGCGGGCTTTATACTGCAATCGTATGACAAGGCGGCGTTCATGACCGCGAGCAAGCTCGGCAAGACGGTCGGCGTCTCGGAATCCACGGTCGTCCGCTTTGCGGTGGAGCTCGGCTTCGATGGCTATCCCAGTATGCAGAAGACGCTTCAGGAGCTGGTGCGCAACAAGCTGACCTCGGTGCAGCGCATCGAGGTCGCGAACGACCGCATCGGCAATCAGGACGTGGTCTCCACCGTTTTGCAGGCGGATATCGATACGCTCCGCAAGACGAGCGAGGCGCTCGACCGCCGCGAGATGGAGGCAAGCGTCGACGCGATCCTGCGCGCGCGGCACATTTACATCATCGGCGTCCGCTCCTCCGCCGCGATCGCGAGCTTTCTGAATTTCTATTTCCGCAATATTTTTGAAAATGTCTCGCTGGTCTCCTCGACCTCGACGAGCGAAATGTTTGAGCAGCTTTTGCGCGTCGGCAAGGACGACGTCGTCATTGGCATCAGCCTTCCGCGCTATTCCAGCCGGACGGTCAAGACCATGCAGTTCGCGCACGACTGCGGCGCGGCGACCATTGCCATCACGGACAAGCCGGATGCGCCCGCGGGAAAGGGCGCAGACCATGTGCTCGTCGCGAAGAGCGACATGGTCTCCATCGTCGACTCACTGGTCGCACCGATGAGCGTTGTCAACGCGCTGATCGTGGCTGTCAGCCGCAAGCGCGAGGAGGAGGTCTCCAAGACCTTCAAGGATCTGGAGCGCCTGTGGGACGAGTATGAGGTCTATGAGCGTGTCGAGTAATGGGGTGGTGGTCGTCGGCGGCGGCGCGGCGGGCATGATGGCGGCGATCACCGCAGCGGAGCACGGCGCGCACGTCACGCTGCTTGAAAAAAACGACCGTCTTGGGAAAAAGCTCTACATCACCGGTAAGGGGCGCTGCAATGTCACGAACGACTGCGCGCCGGAGGACTTTTTCCGGAACGTTCCGCGCAATCCGCGCTTTTTGTACAGCGCGATCTATGCCTTTCCGCCGCGCGAGGTGATGGCGTACTTTGAGGGGCTCGGCTGCCCGCTCAAGACCGAGCGCGGAAGCCGCGTCTTCCCGCAGTCCGATAAGTCTGCGAGCGTGATCGACGCGCTGCGCGCGGAGCTTCGGCGGAAAAATGTGCGCATCTGCGAGGAGACCGCACAGGCGCTTCTGACGCAGGACGGCGCAGTGACCGGCGTCCGAACGGAGCGCGGCGCGCATCGGGCGGAGCGCGTGATCCTGGCGACCGGCGGATGCAGCTATCCGCAGACCGGCTCCACCGGCGACGGTTACCGGATGGCGGAGGCGGCGGGGCACACGATCATCCCACCGGTCGGATCGCTGGTGCCGCTGGTGGAAAAGGGGCACAGCTGCGCGCAGATGCAGGGACTTGCGCTGAAAAACATCCAGTTCCGGCTTCTGAATCAGAAGGGGAAGACCGTGTACGAGGAGTTCGGCGAGCTGCTGTTTACGCACTTCGGGCTTTCCGGTCCCGTCGTTCTGAGCGCGAGCGCGCACATGAACGAAAAGGACAGCTATACGGCGGTGATCGATCTCAAGCCGGCGCTGGACGATCAGAAGCTGGACCAGCGGCTGCTGCGGGATTTTGAGAAGTACCAGAACCGCGATTTTGAAAACGCGCTGGTGGAGCTGCTGCCGAGATCGATGCTCCCGGTCGTGATCCGCAGAAGCGGAATCCCGCCCGAGGAGAAGGTACACTCCGTGACGCGCGAGCAGCGCCGGGCGCTGCTTGAGACCATCCGGCGTTTTACCGTCGAGATCGCCTGCAAGGCGCCGGTCGAGGAAGCGATCGTGACCTCCGGCGGCGTTAAGGTCTCGGAGGTCGACCCAAGGACGATGCAGTCGAAGCTCATGCGCGGGCTTTATTTTGCCGGCGAGCTTCTCGATGTGGACGCCTACACGGGCGGCTTCAACCTTCAGATCGCATGGTCGACCGGGCGCGCGGCGGGGCTTGCGAGCGCGCAGCGGGATACAGAATAACAGGGAGGGCAACACCCTATGAAAGAGAAACGTTACAGTGTGGCGATCGACGGACCGTCCGGCGCGGGCAAGAGTACGCTTGCCCGCCGTGCGGCGAAGGCGCTGGGCTTTGTGTATGTGGACACCGGGGCGATCTACCGCACTGTCGGCTATCATATGTGGCTGATGGGCATCGGACCGAAGGATGCGGACGGCATCCGCCGCCTTCTGGACGACGTCAATATCTCCGTAGAGTACGCCGCGGACGGCGTGCAGCACATGATCCTCAACGGAAAGGACGTTACGGACGAGATCCGCACGCCGCTGATGTCGAGCTACGCCTCCGGCGTGTCCGCGCAGGCGTGCGTGCGCGATTATCTGCTGGAAATGCAGCGCGAGCTTGCAAGACGGCACAGCGTCGTCATGGACGGACGCGACATCGCGACCGTGGTTCTGCCGCGCGCGAATGTCAAGATCTTCCTGACCGCCTCGGCGGAGGTACGAGCCAAACGGCGCTTTGAGGAGCTTGCGGCGAAGGGCGAGAAGACGACCTATGAGAAGGTCCTTTCGGACATGAAGGCGCGCGACCAGCAGGACTCCACGCGCGCCATCGCGCCGCTGCGCTGCGCGCCCGGAGCCGTCCGGCTCGATACGTCGGATATGACGCTCGACGAGGCGGAGGCGGCGATCCTCGAGATCGTCCGGAGGAAGCTCGGATGAAATTCTGGTATCGTTTCTGTTTTGTGCTGGCGCGTGCTGCGCTGTTCTTCTGGCATCCGGTCCTGCGGGTGTCGGGGCTTGAAAATCTGCCGCTCGGCGCGGCGGTCCTCTGTGCCAACCACAGCAGCGGCGCAGATGCGATGTGGGTGCTTCTGGCGCTGCGGCAGCCGGAGATGCTGCGCATCATGGCAAAAAGCGAGCTGCGGCGCGTGCCGTTCGTCGGATGGGTCATGGAAAAATTCCACATCATTTTTGTCCACAGGGGCGAGCATGACACGCAGGCGGTCGAGCAGGCGATGGACGCGGTGCGCAGCGGGGAAAAGCTGCTGCTGTTCCCGGAGGGAACGCGCTGCAACGGCGACAAGCACGTCCGGACGAAAACGGGCGCGGTGCGCATCGCGGCGGCGACGGGCGCGCCGGTCGTGCCGATCTTCGTGACGCGCAACAAGACGCCGTTCTGCCCGATCGATGTCATCGTCGGAAGACCGCATGAGGTCTGCTGTGCGGCAGACGCGCCGCACGAGCGCCTTCAGCAGGAGGCGGACGATATCCTCAAAACGATCTATCGGATGGGCGGTGACAGCTATGCAGATCATATTGGCGAGAACAGCGGGGTTCTGCTTCGGAGTTGACCGCGCGGTTTCACTGGTGGAGCAGGCGGTAAACGAGGGAAAGCGCGTTGCGACGCTCGGACCGATCATACATAACCGCCATGTCATCGAACGCTTTGCCGCGCTCGGCGTGCGCGAGATCGACGCGCCCGAGGAGGCGGAGGCGGGTGAATGCGTCGTCATCCGCTCGCACGGCGTGTCGTGCGCGGTCTATGAGCGGCTCGCAGCGCTGGACGTTGAGGTCGTTGACGCGACGTGTCCGTTTGTGAAGAAAATCCACCATATTATCTCCGCCGCGAAGGAAAAGGGACAGCAGCCGGTCATCATCGGCAAGCGCTCGCACCCCGAGGTACAGGCGATCGCAGGCTGGTGCGAGGACCCTCTGATCTTCGAAACAGCGGAGGAACTGAGCGCGTGGCTTCAAAATCGTGCAAATCGCACAAAAATTCCCATTCGGATGGTCTCGCAGACCACCAGTACGCAGAATTTATGGAAAAAATCCTGCGAAGCTGCAAAAAAAGAGTGTACAAATTGCGAAATATTTGATACAATATGCAAAGCTACGGAGATGCGTCAAAAAGAAGCGAC
>CAKTVN010000071.1 GCA_934623545.1 uncultured Oscillospiraceae bacterium | reverse complement strand
ATGTGAAGTTTGTTCCGACGCAAACTCCCCCTTTGCCATTCTTTCTTTCGACCGTCAACGGCGCTTTCTTTCTCATGTGAGAAAGAAAGCGGGGTTGAAAATTACCGCGCCTGTGGCGCGGTAAAATACCTGGAAAATCTGATTAGAGCCCCTTTGTGATTTTCGATAATTTCTCTTCCGAAACCGGGATTTCTTTGTGCAACATTGCTTCTTTACATTATCGCATTATCATGGTAAAGTATTAGCACGATGAACAAAGAAACACAGCGGCGCAAAACGCCGCGCCGAAACAAAAAATGGAGGAAAGAAAACATGAAAAAACTGATTGCCGCTGTTCTGGCGGGACTGATGGTCGTAAGCATGGCAGCCTGTGCGAAGAAGCCTGCCGCGGATACATCCGATCTGAGCTACGTGCAGCAAAAGGGAACGCTTGTCGTTGGCATTACGGATTTTGAGCCGATGGATTACCGCGATGCCTCCGGCGAATGGATCGGCTTTGATGCCGACATGGCGAAAGCCTTTGCCGAATTCCTCGGTGTCAAGGCGGAGTTCGTAGAGATCGAGTGGGACAACAAGATCATGGAACTGGACGCGAAGACGATCGACTGCGTGTGGAACGGCATGACGCTGACCGATGAGGTCACGAGCGCCATGAGCTGCTCGAACGCCTATTGCAACAACTCCCAGGTCGTGATCGTTCCTGCTGACAAGGCGGCGGATTATCAGGACGCAGACGCCTGCAAGAGCCTGAACTTCGCGGCAGAAGCCGGTTCGGCTGGCGAGGCGGAGGTCGCAAAGCTCGGCGCGAACTGCACGCCGGTCAAGGATCAGGCGACGGCGCTGATGGAGGTCGCAGCCGGGACAGCAGATGCTGCTGTGATCGACTCGCTGATGGCAGGCGCCATGGTCGGCGAGGGCACGAGCTACGCGGATCTCACCTACACAATCAGCCTCAACGCCGAAGAGGGCGAGCAGTACGGCGGCGGCTTCCGCAAGGATTCCGACCTGACGCAGAAGCTCAACGACTTCTTCAAGTCGAGCTACGCCGATGGCTCCATGCAGAAGTGCGCCGAGACCTACGGTATTCAGGCTGCGCTCATCGAGCAAAAGTAAGTACATTAAAACCAAACCACAATTTCCCCGGTGCGGTGCGCCGGGGAAATCCAGCGGTTTTTCATCATCTATTCTACATAAAGGCAGGATCCTCTCATGACGCTTTTCGCCGAGCAGTTTCCCATTGTATTTCAGGCACTGAACGAAGGCTTTTTGCAGACACTCAAGCTGTTTTTCATTACCCTGATCGGAGCCATCCCCTTGGGACTGGTCATTTCCTTCGGCTCTATGAGTCGCTTCCGTCCGCTGCGCTATCTGGTGCGGCTGGTGATCTGGGTGGTGCGCGGAACGCCGCTGATGCTTCAGCTGCTGATCATCTACTTTTTCCCTGGGCTTGTTCTGAAGAGCAACATCTGGGGACAGGGCGAGACCGGGCGCTTTATCGCGAGCTGCGCGGCGTTCATCTTCAACTACGCCTGCTATTTCTCCGAGATCTATCGCGGCGGCATTCAGGCTGTGCCGAAGGGGCAGACAGAAGCAGGGCAGGTGCTCGGCATGACGAACAGCCAGATCTTCTTTAAGATCAAGCTCCTGCAAATGGTCAAGCGCATCGTGCCGCCGATGTCCAACGAGGTCATTACACTGGTCAAGGACACCTCGCTTTCGCGCATCATCGCGCTTCAGGAGGTCATCTGGGCGGGGCAGGCGTTCATGAAGGGCAGCCACGGCATTTCCGGCGCGATCTGGCCGCTGTTCTTTACGGGCGTGTATTATCTGATCTTCAGCGGCATTCTGACGCTGCTGCTGGGCGGTCTGGAGCGGAAGCTCGACTATTTCAGGGCGTAAGGAGGGGACACGGTATGGCGATCTTGGAGGTCCAGGGGCTCAGCAAGAGCTTTGACAAAAATACGGCAGTCCTGTGCGGGATCGATTTCTCTCTGGAGCAAGGCGACTGCGTTGCCATCATCGGCTCGTCCGGAAGCGGAAAGACAACGCTCCTGCGCTGCCTCAATTTCCTGACGCGCCCGGACGCGGGAAAAATTTTGGTGAACGGCGAGACGCTGTTTGACGCGGAGGACCCGCAGACGCAGAAGGAAAAGGAAATTCGCAGAAAACGGCTGCATTTTGGGTTGGTGTTTCAGAATTTCAATCTCTTCCCGCAGTATACGGCGCTGGAAAACGTGATGCTGGCGAGCGAGCTGCTCGCGAAGGAGCAGCCGGATTACAACAAAAACCGGAAAACCATCCATGAAAGCATCCGCCAGACGGCGCAGGCGCTGCTTGCGCAGGTGGGGCTTCAGGAGAAAATGGGGCTTTATCCGCACCAGCTGTCTGGTGGGCAGCAGCAGCGTGTCGCGATCGCGCGCGCGCTGGCGCTGAGGCCGGACGTGCTCTGCTTTGACGAGCCGACCTCGGCGCTGGATCCGGAGCTGACCGGCGAGGTGCTGAAGGTCATTCGCGGTCTTGCGGACCGGAAGATGACGATGATCATTGTGACGCATGAGATGGCGTTTGCGCGGGACGTCGCGGACCGCGTTATCTTCATGGACGGCGGCGTGATCGTCGAGCAGGGACCAGCAAAGCAGCTGATCGAGCATCCGCAGGAGGAGCGGACGCAGCAGTTCCTGTCGCGCTATGCACAGGGAAATGCGGAATAATATTCATGCATATGTGTATATACGCGAAAGACAGAAACAGAAGAGAAGGTCGCGGATATTTCAAAATGCCCGCGATTTTTTTGAATATACCGGCATATATTCACGAAATTGTACAACATGACGGAGCGGCAGGTCTTCTTCGAGAGAACATTGTGCATTCTTCCACGCAAAATGGAGTTGATTTTTATGCAATTTGAGCGTATACTTATGAGCACAAAGAAACAAACCAACAACCACATGGAGGAAATGAAAATGAAAAAACTGATTGCACTTGCACTGTGCCTCGTCATGGTGCTCTCGCTGGCGGCTTGTGCCAGCAAGCAGACGACTTCCGACACCCCAGCTGACAGCCAGACGGCAGACCAGCCTGCCGACAGCGCGCAGCAGCAGACGCCTGCAGAGGAGACCCCGGCAGAGGAAGCGCCCGCTGAGGAAGAGGCTCCCGCAGAAGAAACACCCGCCTTTACGACGGTCGCGGAGGGCAAGCTGACTGTTGCGACCTCCCCGGACTTTGCGCCGTATGAGTTCTACGCCATCGACGCCAACGGCGATCCCGTTCTGGCTGGCTTTGACCCGGCGCTGGCGCAGTACATTGCCGATTATCTGGGGCTCGAGCTTGAGGTCGTCCCGATGGACTTTGACGGCGTGCTTGCTGAGCTTGCAAGCGGCAGCGTCGACCTCGGAATGGCAGGTCTTTCTCCCGATCCCAAGCGTGCCGACGCGATGGAGTTCTCCGACATCTACTACAAGGGCGGTCAGTCCTTCGTCTGCCTCCAGTCCAATAAGGACCAGTTCACGGATCTCGCTTCCACCAATAAGGCAGAGCTCTCCATCGGCGCGCAGACCGGCTCCATTCAGGTCGACCTCGCGCAGGAGAACAGCCCGGACGCCGATATCGTCCAGCTCACCAAGGTGACGGACATCATCGCCGAGCTGGTCGGCGGCAAGCTGGACGGCGCTTACATTGAGACCGCTGTTGCAGTAAGTTATGCGCAGAACTATCCCGAGCTGTGCGTCGCACTCGATGTTCCCTATGACGTCGCAGGTTCTTCCATCGGCGTTGTGAAGGGCAATGAGGCGCTGCTCGCAGCTGTCAACGAAGCCATCGCCGCAGCCATTGCTGATGGCAGCATGGATAAGTTCGTTGCCGAAGCGAACGAGCTCGCAGGCGGCAGCATCTACGAGGGTCTGCTGGACAACTACGAAGGCTGAGCCCGCCGGAAGCAGAGCTTCCTGAAATTGAAATTACAGCCCGATCCTCCCCGGAAGGGGAGGATTTTGGGCGCTGAAAGAAAGGGGAAATCCGATGCTTTCCGCTGCGAAATTTGAAAAGGTCTTCCAATATATGTCCCTGTTCTGGCAGGGCGTTGCGTGTACGGTGTCGCTCTCGGCGCTGACCGTGCTCTTCGGCTTCATTCTGGCGCTGCTGCTGGCAATGGCACGCCTGTCCGATCTGAACGTCTACCGCTTTCTGTCCACGCAGTCACAGCGGAGGCTTCAGTCGAAGGGCGGCTTTGCATATTCGCTCAGCCGCTTCAATCCCATCCGGTTTCTCGCGACGGCGTATGTGGAGCTTTTCCGCGCAACGCCGATGCTGGTCCAGCTGTTTATCATCTATTATGTCGTTTTTGCGGACGTCAAGGTCCTTCCGGGCTTCAAGCTCTACGGCTTCATCCGCTTTGACCGCTTTTTCCCGGGCGTGGTGGCGCTGGCGCTGAACTCCGGCGCGTATCTGTCTGAGATCATCCGCTCCGGCATCCAGTCGATCGACGGCGGGCAGACCGAGGCGGCGCGGAGCCTCGGCATGAGCCAGCTGCAAAATATGCGCTACATCGTTCTGCCGCAGGCAATCAAGAACATTCTGCCTGCGATCGCGAACGAATTTGTCACCATCATCAAGGAATCCTCGATCTGCTATACCATCGGCGTGCAGGATATCATGAGCGCGGTCGCCGCCGTCAAGGGCGCGACCTTCGTGATCGCCGAGCCGCTTGTCATTGCGACGGCGCTGTATTTCTGCCTGACCTATCCGACCTCCAAGATCATTGCACATTTTGAGAAGAAGATGAGTGCCGGCGACCGGCGCAACGGCACCGGCACGCCCCACCAGCGCGAGCGCAAGCGCAAGCTCGGACTTGCGGGCGCGGGCGCGCAGTCCGTCCCCATGTATGCAGCAGAGGAGGAGAAGCAATGAGCGAGAAGCTGATCGAGGTCAAAAATCTGAAGAAATATTATAACCGCGACGAGATCAAGGCGCTGGACGATGTGAGCGTGGATATCAACCGCGGAGATGTGATGGTCGTGATCGGACCGTCCGGCTCCGGCAAATCGACTTTTCTGCGGTCGTTGAATCTTTTGGAGCAGCCGACGGACGGCAGCATCCTCTTTGACGGCGTGGACATCACCAAAAAACGCGAAAAGGGACCGGACGGGAGGATGCACAAGCTGAATCTCGACCAGCACCGGCAGAAGATGGGGATGGTGTTCCAGCACTTCAATCTCTTCCCGCACATGACGATCCTGGACAACATGACCATTGCGCCGGTGCGCGTCAAGCACATGGACAAGCGCGCGGCGGAGGAGAAGGCGATGACGCTTCTCGGGCGTGTCGGGCTTGCTGACCGCGCCGATGCGTATCCCATCCAGCTTTCCGGCGGGCAGAAGCAGCGTGTGGCGATCGTGCGCGCACTGATGATGGAGCCGGAGGTCATGCTGTTTGACGAACCGACGAGCGCGCTCGACCCCGAGATGGTCGGCGAGGTCTTGGAGGTCATGAAGGAGCTGGCGCAGGAGGGCATGACGATGGTCGTCGTGACCCACGAGATGGGCTTTGCGCGCGAGGTCGGCAACCGCGTTTTATTCATGGCGGATGGGAAGCTCATCGAGCAGGGCACGCCGGAGGCGATCTTCACGAACCCGCAGAGCCCGCGGCTTCAGGACTTTTTGGCGAAGGTCCTCTGAAAAAAACGAATCGAAAGCACCGCACGAAAGTGCGGTGCTTTACCTATATTATAATAATCTGTCGCAAAACGGTGCAACTTAACCTCGATTTTACAAAAGTGCACTTTTGCATTTGACATTCCTTTGATAACCTGATAGTGGAATACTATGGGATATGAAAGGAAAGAGATATGGACATTTTTCATGTGCTGACGATGATCGGCGGACTGTGCCTGTTCCTGTTCGGGATGAGCCTGATGGGGCAGGCACTGGAGCGCCGTGCGGGGGGAAGGCTGCGTGAGCTGCTCGGGAAAATGACCGGGAAGGTCATGGCGGGCTTCCTGACGGGTCTGGGCGTGACGGCGATCATTCAGAGCTCGTCGGCGACGACGGTCATGGTCGTCGGCTTTGTAAACTCGGGGCTGATGACGCTGCGGCAGGCGATCAACGTGATCATGGGCGCGAACGTCGGAACGACGGTGACGGCGTGGCTTTTGAGCCTCGGCGGCATCGACAGCAGCAGCGTATGGGTCCAGATGCTCAAGCCGACGTCCTTTACGCCGGTTTTGGCGCTGATCGGCATCATTTATTATATGTTCTGCAAGGACAGCCGGAAAAAGGACACCGGCATGATCCTGCTGGGCTTTGCGACGCTCATGTTCGGCATGGACACGATGAGCAGTGCGGTTTCCGGGCTGCGGAATGTGCCGCAATTTGTGAATCTGTTCCTTGCGTTCAAGAACCCGGTGCTCGGTGTGCTGGCGGGCGCGGTCCTGACCGGCATCATCCAGTCCAGCTCTGCTTCGGTCGGCATTCTTCAGGCGCTTGCGATGACGGGCGCGGTGAGCTACGCGGCGGCGATCCCCATCATCATGGGACAGAACATTGGCACGTGCGTGACGGCAATGCTCTCGTCGATCGGCACGAACAAAAACGCGCGCCGGGCGGCTGTGGTGCATCTGATGTTCAACGTCATCGGCGTTGCGGTGCTGCTGACTGTATTTTGTGTGGTCAAGCTGCTGTTTGCGCCGGCGATCCTGGAGGAATCTGCGACCATGTATGGCATCGCGCTGGCGCATTCCGCGTTCAACATCCTTTGCACGGCGATGCTGCTGCCGATGGGCGGTGCGCTTGAGAAGCTGGCGATCCGGATGGTCCCGGACCGCGGCGGTGCGGAGCAGAAGACCGTCGAGCTGGACGAGCGTCTGCTGGCGACGCCCTCGCTGGCGCTGGAGCGCAGCCGCGCAGTCGCTACGGAGATGGCGCAGCACGCGGTCGGCGCGCTTGAAAGCGCACTGAACACGCTGACGGAGTATACGCCGGAGGCGGCGGAGCAGATCCGCGCGGACGAGAGCCTGTGCGACCACTATGAGGACATCCTCGGCACGTATCTCGTACAGCTCAGCGCGCGGAAGATGGGCATGGACGAGAGCGAAGAGGCGACGGAGCTTCTCAAATCCATCGGCGATCTGGAACGCATCTCCGACCATGCGGTGAATGTCCTCGAATCCGCAGAGGAGCTGCACGAGAAGGGCTTGAGCTTCAGCCAGAGCGCGGCGGCGGAGTTCCATACGCTGGCAGACGCCATCCGCGAAATTCTCGAGCTGACGCTGCGTGCGTTTGAGACGCACGACGCGGCGCTTGCGTCGGAGGTCGAGCCGCTGGAGCAGGTCATCGACACCCTCAAGGAGCAGATGCGCACGCGCCACATCCTGCGGATGCAGCAGGGAAATTGCAGCATCGAGGCGGGCTTCGTCTGGTCTGATCTGCTGACGAATCTGGAGCGGACCTCCGACCACTGCTCCAATCTCGCGGGCTGCATCATCGACACGGCGCAGCACAATCTGAATCTGCACGAGAGCCTCGGCGCGACGAAGCGCACGGACGAGCATTTCAAGGAGCTCTATCGCGGCTACGCGAGAAAATACGCGCTGCCCGCAGTCTAATACTATTTTCTGATTAAATTCTTTAATCAGAAAGGTTCCGCCTTTGGCGTAACCGATTCCGTGATTTTGATA
>CAKTVN010000070.1 GCA_934623545.1 uncultured Oscillospiraceae bacterium | reverse complement strand
CAGACTGTCAAAGAACCTCGTAGAGTTCCGCCGCGCACGGCGGAATAAAATGTGAATCCGTTTTGTCTGATGGCGTGTACATCAGACAAAACACTCTACGTGATGCGAGTGTGGAATTTGTGCGCCAACAGCGCACAAATTATGCGCGTGGCAGCACGCGGCTTTTTCAAACGGAAAACCAGCGAAGCGTTTTCCGTTTGAGAGCTTGTCAAAAAGACTTTTTGACAAGCTCAAGCGGCACCTTCCGTTGGAAGGTGCCGCTCTTTTGCCCTTTCATTTTGCCCTCAGACCTGCTGCCCATCGATGTGGCGCTGGATGCGGTTGATGATCATCTCCAGTGCGATCAGGTTCTTGCCGCCCTCTGGGACGATCAGGTTGGCGTTTTTCCTGCTGGGCTCCACAAACTGCTCGTGCATCGGCTTGACGGTGGTGAGATACTGCTCGATGACGGAATCGATCGTTCTGCCGCGCTTTTTTACGTCGCGGCGGATGCGCCTGCAAAGGCGGACATCCGCGTCGGCGTCGACGAAGATCTTGATGTCCATCTCGTCGCACAGCGCCCTGCTCTGGAAGATCAGAATGCCCTCGACCACAATGACCTTCTTCGGCTCGATCAGCAGGACCTCCTCCGCACGGTTGTGGACCGTATAGTCATAGGTCGGGCATTCGATGGCAATGCCCTGCTTGAGCAGCTGCAAATGCTCGATCATCATGCCGGTGTCAAACGCGTCCGGATGGTCATAGTTGAGGCGGCTGCGCTCCTCATACGTCAGCTCGTCATGGCGCTTATAGTAGTTGTCATGGCTCAGAACGGTGATGTTGTCCCCGAAGCGGTTCTGAAGCGCCCGCACGAGCGTCGTCTTGCCGCTGCCGGTGCCGCCCGCAACGCCGATGACAATGATGTCTGTGTTTCCCATTTTGTTCTCCTTGCCGACGAATCAGAAACCGGTTCGCCTCAGTCCGTAAAAGCCCCGCAGAGCCCCGCAGAGCCTCGCAGAGTTCCGCCGCGCACGGCGGAATAAAATGTAGATTTGTTTTGTCTGGCGGCGTGTACGTCAGACAAAACACCTTACGCAATGCGAGTGTGGAAATCGCGCGTCAACGACGCGCGATTTATGCGCGAAGCATTGCGCCACCTTTTCAAACGCGAATCCAGCGAAGCGATTCGCGTTTGAGCGTGCGTCAGCACGCGATCAGCGCTGGCTGACGTCGTAGGGGATGCCCTCCGCCTTCGGCGCTCTGGAGTTCTTGGAGGTGAACGCCAGGACGACCAGCGAGATGATATAGGGCATCATGTTGTACACCGAGCCCGGGATGTTCAGCGCCGCGAGGAAGCCGAAGCCCGCATAAACGTTGGACAGCGCGCGGAATAGACCGAACAGCAGCGCCGCCAGCGCGATGCGCGTCGGCTTCCACTGACCGAAGATCATGACCGCGAGCGCGAGGAAGCCGAAGCCCGCCACGCCGTTTTCAAATTTCCATTCGGAAACGCCCGCGAGGATGTAGCAGATGCCGCCCAGGCCGCCGAGCATACCGGAGATCAGAACGCCCGCCCAGCGCATCTTGCCGACGCTGATGCCGACGGAGTTCGCCGCCTGCGGATGCTCGCCGCACGCCATCAGGCGAAGACCGAAGCGCGTCTTATAGAGCGTGATGTACGCAAGGATGACCGCCAGCAGCGCAATGAGCATGAACCAGTTGAACTCAAAGCCGTTGATGTTGATCAGGAAGGATTTTTTCGCCTCGACATACTGAATGGTCGAGGAAACGTCGTCGGGATTCGCGGCGGTATTGATCGCCTTGACGATGACCGTCGCGCCCGCCGTGCCGAGCAGGTTCAGCGCCGTGCCGACCAGCGTCTGGTCCGCACGGAAGTTGATGCTCGCCACGCCGAGCAGCGCGGAGTACGCCACGCCGAACACGATCGCGCTCAGCAGCACGACCAGCACCAGCAGCGCTCCCGACATCACGCCGGTCAGCGCCCGCATCGCGAGCGCGCCGCCCAGCGCGCCGATGACCATGATGCCCTCAAGCCCGAGGTTGATGACGCCGGAATGCTCTGAGAAGCAGCCGCCCAGCGCGACCAGGATGAGAACGGAAGCAAAAATCAGCGTATATTGAACCAGCAGCAGCATTACGCGTTTCCTCCTTTCGCGTTTTCCCCGGAGGCTTGCGGCTTCGTTTCCTTCTCCTTGCGCCGTGCGATCATGGAGTTCATGACTGTCTTGAGGAACAGCACGAACGCGCAGAGATAGATGATCAGCGAGGAGATCAGATCGGAGATCTGCGAGCAGTACATCGACTTGTCGACGTATGCGCCGCCCGCCGTGATATGCTGAATGAAGAACGAGGCGAAAACCGTCCCGATCGGGTTCAGTCCGCCGAGGAACGTCGCGGCAATGCCGTTAAAGCCCATCGCCGGGACGGAGGTGTGCGTGCACTGCCACTGCTCATAGCCCGTCTGATACAGGAACGAGCCGCCGAGCCCCGCGAGCGCGCCCGCGATGACCAGCGTGAGGATGACGTTGCGCTTTTCCGCCATGCCGCAATATTTCGCGGCATTCTTGTTATAGCCCGTCGCCTTCAGCTCATAGCCGAAGCGCGTCTTTTCGAGCACCACCCAGATCGCGACCGCGATCAGGACCGCAAGCGGGATGGCAATGGTGATGTACTTGTTCCCGCCGAGGAGCTTGTCAAAGCCCGCCGAGGGAAGGATCGCCTGCGAGGCGAAGTTCTTCATCTGAAGCGTGTAGGGGCTTGTCTCTTCCTTGACGTTCGTCAGGATCATGTTTGTCGCATACAGCCCGATCCAGTTGAGCATGATGCCGGAGATGACCTCGTTGACGTTGCAGTATGCCTTCAGAAGTCCGACGATCGCGCCGAACAACGCGCCCGCGGCGATCGCCAGCAGCATACACGGCAGCCAGCTCCAGCCCCATGCCAGCGCAGCATAGATGCAGGCGCAGGTACCGGCGACATACTGCCCGGCGGCGCCGATGTTGAACAGACCGACCTTGTACGCGAACAGGATGCTCAGCGCGCACATCAGCAGCGGCGCGGTCTTGACGAGCGTATTGCCGAAGTATTTCAGCCGCGAGGAGGCTTTGTTATAGGTCAGGAAGTTCTTGACCACGTCCAGGATCGCCTTCCCGGCGCCCTCCGGATTGATGAACAGCAGCACGATGTATCCGATGAGCAGACCGAGCAGAATGCAGATCAGCGACGCGATCAGCGACTGCACCGCGCCGTATTCCAGAAGACTTTTGCGTTTCTTCATTTCTTCACCCCATCTCTCTTGGCGCCCGCCATATACAGACCGAGCTCTTCCTGCGAGGTGGTCTTCGGGTCCAGCTCGCCGACGATCTCGCCCTTATACATCACCAGAATGCGGTCCGGCACGTCCATGACCTCATCGAGCTCCAGCGACACGAGCAGAACTGCCTTCCCGGCGTCGCGCTGAGCGACCAGCTGCTTGTGGATGTACTCGATCGCGCCGACGTCCAGTCCGCGCGTCGGCTGCACCGCGACCAGCAGCTCCGGGTCCTTGTCGATCTCGCGCGCGACGATCGCCTTCTGCTGATTGCCGCCGGACATACTGCGCGTGATCGTGACCGGTCCCTGACCGGAGCGCACGTCATACTGCTCGATCAGGCGGTTGGCGTAGCTGCGGATGTTGCCGCGGCGGAGGAAGCCCGCCTTGTCGGTGAATTCCGGCTCAAAATAGCGCTGGAGGATCATGTTGTTTTCCAGCGTGTAGTCCAATACCAGACCATGCTTGTGCCGGTCCTCGGGGATGTGGCTCATGCCCATCACGCTGCGCTCGCGGATCGATGCGTGCGAGATATCCTTGCCGCAGAGGGAGACCTTTCCGTTCACCAGCGGCTCCAGCCCGGTCAGACCATAGACCAGCTCCGTCTGCCCGTTTCCGTCGATGCCCGCGATGCAGACGATCTCGCCCCGGCGGACCTCAAGGCTGACGCCGCAGACGGCGTTGTTCTTATGGACCTTGGACGCGACCGTCATGTTTTCGACCTTCAGGACCGTCTCACCGGGCGTGATGGGCTTCTTGTCCACCTTGAAATTGACCTGACGTCCGACCATCATGGACGAAAGCTCCTCCATCGTCGTCTCGCGCGTGTTGACCGTGCCGATGCACTTGCCCTTGCGCAAAACCGTGCAGCGGTCTGCGACCGCCATGATCTCCGCCAGCTTGTGCGAGATGAAGAGGATGGATTTTCCCTCCGCCGCGAGATTGCGCATGATCTGCATCAGCTCGTCGATCTCCTGCGGCGTCAGGACGGCGGTCGGCTCGTCGAAGATGAGGATCTCGTTGTCGCGGTAGAGCATCTTGAGAATTTCCGTTCTCTGCTGCATACCGACGGAGATATCCTCGATGAGCGCGTCCGGGTTTACGTGAAGCCCATATTTTTCACTCAGAGCGATGACCTTTTCCCGCGCCTGCTTCTTTTGAAGGAAGCCCATTTTGTTCGGCTCTACGCCGAGGATGATGTTGTCCAGGACGGTGAAGCACTCTACCAGCTTGAAATGCTGGTGCACCATGCCGATGTTCAGATCATTGGCATCGTTCGGGTCGGAGATCTTCACGACCTCCCCGTTTTTCTTGATCGTACCGGACTCCGGCTGATACAGACCAAACAGGACGCTCATCAGCGTCGATTTGCCTGCGCCGTTTTCGCCAAGCAGCGCGTGGATCTCCCCGCGCCGGAGCTGAAGCGTAATATTGTCATTGGCACGAATGCCCGGGAACTCCTTGGTAATGTTCAGCATCTCAATAACATACTGCGGTTCCGCCAAGTTCATCACTCCTTTAATCCGCCAAAAGAGCGGCTATTTCTAATATTATAGCGTATGGAGCGTGAAAATACCAGCGCCAACTTGCGCATTTTCCGCACAGGGATGTCAAATTTCCCCCTGGCTTTTTGTGGATTTTTGCCTCCTTGCCGGGGGCTTTGCTGATGTGCCTTCCCGAATGCACCGACGGTGCCGTTGTGATTGCGCGACCGCAACTGTCGCTCCGCGGGCATACTTTTTTCTGTCTTGCCAGAAAAAAGTATGCAAAAAAGAGGCGCTGGAGAACGAAATAGCGCTTACGCGCAGAAAAGCATTTTGTTACATTGTACGTTTTTCCGTTACACTTCAGGTCAAGGAACGCCCTTCGGGCGACCGTCAAATCGGGTTTCCGCATCGCACGATAATCAAATACTTTTTGTTATGTTCGCGCCCGTTGAATATTTGACGTATGGAAGTCGAAACAGCCGCAGAGTATTTCGACTACCTCGCCGGTCTGTCCAATACGCATCGTTATCGCGTTTTTTGATGGCTTGAATATATTTTCGCACAAACCAAGCCCCGGGAATGATCCAAGAAGGGGGCATCAGCCCTCTTCTTGGTCGTTTTAAGGGGGAATGCAAAGGGGGGAAATCGAAATCCCCCCTTTGCCGTTTTCTTTTTACCGCCAGCGGCTTTTTCTTTGCCGCGCAAAGAAAAAGGGGCTGAAACGCTCCCGCGTCCTTTGGACGCGCCCCCTCCGCGCCTCCGGCGCGGCATTGTGCTCTCGCGAGCACAAGCACGGCGTCACCCCTCCGGGGCGACAAAAAAGCCCCCGCTTTCGCGGGAGCCCTTCGGAGCCATTATGAAATCATACGTCTCTCAGCTTCTCAAAGAAGCTCTTTTTCTTCGGCTGGGTGTTCTCGTCGCTGCAATCCTCCAGCTTCTTCAGAAGCTCCTTCTGCTCGCGGCTGAGATGCGTCGGCGTCTCCACGACGACCGTCACAAACTGGTCGCCGCGCGTCTTATATCCGACATAGGGGATGCCCTTGCCGCGCAGGCGGAAGGTCGTCCCGGTCTGCGTACCCTCGGGCACGGTATAGCGCACCTTGCCGTCCAGCGTTGGGACCTCGATGGTCGCGCCGAGCGCCGCCTGTGCAAAGGAGATCGGCATAGTGCAGAGCACGTTTGCCCCGTCGCGCGTGAAAATGGGATGCTTGCGCACAGAGACCGTCACGAGCACGTCGCCGTTCGGTCCGCCGTTGGAGCCGGCGTTGCCCTCTTCGCGCACGCGGAACGACTGCCCGTCGTCGATGCCCGCCGGGACCTTCACGCGGAGCGTCTTGCTGTGCCGCACCTTGCCCTTGCCCTTGCAGGTCGTGCAGGGATCCTTGATGATCTTACCCTGTCCGCCGCACTTCGGGCACGGCTGGTTGGACTGCATCGTCATCCCCATGAAATTCTGCTGCGTGCGCACAGTGCCGGTGCCGTTGCAGTAAGTACACGTCTCCGGCTTTGTGCCGTCACGGCAGCCGCTGCCATGGCAGGTGGGGCAGCTTTCGATACGCGGGAAGGTGATCTCGCGCTCACAGCCGAACGCAGCTTCTTCAAAGCCGAGGTCGACTTCGACCACGACGTTCTGCCCCTTTGCCGGCGCATTGCGCCGGGCAGAGGAGGATGCGCCGCCGCCAAAGAAATCGCCGAAAATATCGCCCAGATCGCCGAAGCCGCCAAAGCCGCCTCCGAATCCGCCGAAGCCTGCGCCCGCATTGGGATTGAAGTTCGGGTCGACGCCCGCGAAGCCGTACTGGTCATAGCGCGCCTTCTTGTCGGCGTCGGACAGGACCTCGTAGGCCTCGTTGACCTCCTTGAACTTCTCCTCGGCGGTCTTATCGCCCGGATTCTGATCCGGATGGTACTTCATGGCGAGCTTTCGGTAGGCTTTTTTGATCTCCGCCTCCGAGGCGTTCTTTTCAACGCCCAGTACCTCGTAATAATCTCTCTTGTTCTGATCTGCCATATCTGTCTCACCTCAATTTCGGTGGAAAGTCATAAACAGCCAGGAGGGGCGGTTTTTTCACCCCTCAGGCTGTCAAAAACCTCGTAGAGTTCCGCCGCGCACGGCGGAATAAAATGTAAATCTGTTTTGCGCGGCGGCGTGTACGTCGCGCAAAACACTCTACGCGATGCAAGTGTGGAAATTTTGCACCTTGGTGCAAAATTTATGCGCGCAGCATCGCGCAGTTTTTTCAAACGCGATGGCAGCGAAGCGAATCGCGTTTGAGCGCTTGTCAAAAACACCTTTTTGACAAGCGCAGGGGCGGTTTTCCCGCCCCTGCGGACTGTAAGCTCTTACTTGACTTCCTCGTAGTCCGCGTCGACCACACCGTCGTCATTACCGCCCTGCGGACCGTTATTCGCCGCGCCGGCAGCTGCATTCGGGTCGCCCTGCGGAGCTGCGTTCTTGTACAGCTTCTCAGAGATCGCGTAGAACGCCTTCTGGACCTCGTCCGTCGCAGCCTTGATCGCGGCAACGTCGGTGCCCTTCTGGGCTTCCTTCAGCTTTTCGATGGCAGCCAGGACCGGCGCCTTATCGCTCTCGGTGACCTTGTCGCCCATCTCGCTGAGCGTCTTCTCGGACTGATAAACGACCTGATCGGCGGTGTTGCGGGCGTCGACCTCGTCCTTGCGCGCCTTGTCCTCGGCGGCATACTGCTCTGCTTCCTTGACCGCCTTGTCGATGTCCTCTTTCGAGAGGTTCGAGGACGCGGTGATGGTGATCTTCTGCTCTGCGCCGGTGCCGAGGTCCTTTGCCGAGACGTTCACGATGCCGTTGGCGTCGATGTCGAACGTGACCTCGATCTGCGGAACACCGCGGGGCGCCGGAGCGATGCCGGTCAGCTGGAACTTGCCGAGGGTCTTGTTGTCGGCAGCCATCTCACGCTC
>CAKTVN010000069.1 GCA_934623545.1 uncultured Oscillospiraceae bacterium | reverse complement strand
GGTCGTTCTTGTCAGGCGCGCATCTTTGAACAAAGCGGCAAAGTTCGCAAGCCCAACGAATCTCATGTTTTTACTGTAGCCGTTCCATGAGAAAAACGCGATCCTGCCGCCATTCAGCAGAGGAACAAACACGAACATGACGATCAGCAGGATGCCCGGGATCGTGATGTACAGGAGCATTCTTTTTCTTCTCTTCAGCAAATTGTTTCCCTCCAGTTTCTACTCCGCTGACAGTTCCGAAGTGCTGTTGTCGGATGCACGAATATACTTTTTGAAGAGCGGCATCAGCATTTTTTCCGCCAGAGCCGTCTCCGCCGCCGGAAGAATACACACGAGCGGCGGATACAGAATCACGCCAGCCACGCACGCAATCTGCATGACAAGCAAAAGCAGGCTTTGCGGCAGATGCGCAAATACGAGCCGCATCGATAACGCAGCAGTCAGTTTTCCGCTCAGGCTGTAATGCCCGGTAAGCGGATAGAAATAGCATTGCACGCACACAAGCAGCAGCAAAACCACAAGGCTCAGTGCCATTGGCACCACGAGCACGGACGATGTGCCGCGCATACTCACGCTCCAGAAAAACACCATGGCGGCACTCATCAATATCAGAAGCGCGCCCGCTGGAAGTGCAATGCTCAGATTGTCTCTGCACGAGCGGAAGAAGCTTGGGATCAGTCTTCCTTCCCCGTCCACGAGCACCTTTTCATAGGTATGAAACAGCGCCGCGCTGCTCATTCCGATGGTCAGGACCGGCAGCGAACATATGAGCCACAGGAGGCTCAGCGTCACAAGATCGGCGGCAAAATTCACCGCGCGAAGAAGCCCGCTGCCCGAATTACTTTCTTTCATAGCTGATTTTCGGTTGCCGTATCCGGAGAAAGCGAAGGCGGCTGCCTCCGCTTTCTCCGAAAATATGATTTATATGGATATTATTTCTGCGGCTTAACCGTGTGCCGCTGCGTACTTCTCGAGGTAGTTATCGTGCAGGAAGTCCTTGATCGCGACAAGGTTCTCTTCGGAGTTGTCGGCGTAGAACATACCGGCAGCCTCGCCGAAGGAGCCCCACATACCGCTGGGCATATACTCGCGGTCCCACATATTGACGAACTCAACGTCCGTGTACTTGTCGAGAACGTCATAGCCCGCGCTTGCGCCGTAGTCGTCTTCATTTCTCGGGGCGGTGGAGATGCAGGAGATGCCGGAGTAGCTCTGAGCCAGCTCGCCGCCGTTTTCAGACAGGAAGCTCAGCCATGCGCGCGCCGCATCCAGCTCTGCGCTGTCCTTGTTGGCGCCGACCGCATAGCCCTCGCCGCCGGCGATGTAGCGCTTGGCAGTCTCGCTTGCAGCCGGGAATGGGATCATAACGAACTCAGCGTCCGGGTTCAGATCATGCAGCTTGGCGATGTAGCTGGAGCTGTTGGCGAAATAGAACAGGGACTTGCCGGTGGCAAGGCGCTCGATGTCGGCGGTGCTGTCCATCGTGGAACGGTCCTCCCAGTAGGCGCCCATGTCGATCAGGTTGGAGAAATAGTGGAGCTCCAGCATGAAGTCTTCCCAATCCCAGGTGCCGTCGAGCTGCGCAGCCATATCGTTGGCGATCGCATCGTCATAGGTGGTGAAGACACCCGCAATGTGGGTCAGATCGCCCGCGGAGGAGTGGTTGACCATCGGGACGAGCCCTGCGTCAACTGCCGTCTGGCAAGCCGCGGTGAAGTCGTCGAGGGTATTGATCGCGTAAACGTCGATGCCTGCAGCCTCCGCAGCGGTCTTGTTGCAGACAACGCCGAGGACGGAGGTGGTGAGCATCAGAGCGTAGGCGGTATCGCCGTCGCCGGTCAGAATGCCCTTTGCAAGGTCGCTCTCATTTGCGTACCAGGGCTCGTCGTTGACCGGGTACAGATACTCGCCGTAGCGGAGACGGGACCAGCCGTGGGTCTCCCAGACGTCGGGCAGCTCGTTGGACGCCATACGAGTCTTGAGCGCGGACTCATAATCATCCGCGTTGTAGGTCGTCAGAACGACCTCAATGCCGGTCTCTTCCTTGAACTGTGCGATCAGCGCGGTCAGCAGCTCGTTGCTCTTGCCGGAGGTTCTGGTCGCCATTTCGATCTTCTTGCCCGCGAGGCTGTTTTCCTCAGCAGGCTTTTCCGCTTCGGTCGGAGTGTTGGTCGTGGTCTGATCCGTGGTTTCTGTCTTCTTGCCGTCGTCCGCCGCGGGAGCAGCCGTACAGGCAGCCAGTGCGAAGATCATCGCAAGGCAAAGGATGAATGCAGTTAACCTTTTCATTTTTAACTCTCCTTTTGTTTGTTTTCGTGCACTTGTGAATTTACACATATTTTGCTGCTTTTGCTTGCATTTTTAGTATACATTTTCTCGACCTAATATTTAATGCAAAAAATAATATAAAAGATGTGCAAAATAAGTGTCGTCATGTTTTTCTACCTGCCGCCCCGGCGCTGTACGCACGCGCTCATTTCTGCTTTTCGGGGCAGAAAATCGCGCGCAGCGCATCGATCGGAAGCTTCGGCTCCCGCTCCGGCGTCAGCAGTCCGTTCGTTTCCTGCATGACGTCCGTAAGCTGCGTATAGCAGAAGCCGGCAAAGCGCTCATCCCTGGAAAGATAGCGGACGACCGGCGCAAGGCGGTCGCAGAATTCTCTGTCGCTCTTTGCCCGCTCATTATAGCCCCAGGAGTCGTCCTCTTCACCGGTCTCAAACGCGATCCCGCCAAATTCCGTGATCATGACCGGCTGCCCGCGCCAGCTGTTTCCGTCCGCAAACACGAGCCTCGGGCGCATCTGCGTCTTTGTCACGGCATCCCAGTCCTCATACGCATCGCAGCTTTCCGGCGCGAGAGAATAGTCGTGGATCGCGCACAGGTCCGTCTGCTCGACCTGCTCCCAGCCGTCGTTGGCGCTCACGAGCCGCGTCGGGTCGAGGGCGTGGAGCTGGCTCGTCAGCATCCGGCAGTATTCCTGCTGCGATCTGTCGCTGCGCACATTCGAAATGCCCCAGCTTTCGTTTGCCGGCACCCATGTGATGATGCTGGGATGGTTGTAGTCGCGCTCCAGAAAATCGAACGCCACCTCGCTGCCTGCGCGGATCGCGCGGTCGTTGAAAAGATAGGCGCTCGGAAGCTCGCCCCAGACGAGCAGCCCCATCCGGTCCGCCCAGTAATAAAAGCGCGGGTCCTCCAGCTTCTGATGCTTGCGGACGCCGTTGAAGCCCATTTCCTGCACAAGCCGGATGTCCCGGCGGATCGCCTCGTCGTCCGGCGGCGTCAGGAGCGTATCCGGCCAGTAGCCCTGATCGAGGATGAGGCGTTCAAAGCACCGGCTCCCGTTGAGCAGGATACGCCCGGCGCGCACTTCCACGCTACGCATTCCGAAATAGCTTTTTACCGCATCCGGCTCCGCGCCGCCCGCATCCAGCTCGACCTCCAGATCGATCAGGTTCGGAGTTTCCGGCGACCACAGGATATCCGACAGCCGCGTTTCATACTCCGCGAAGCTGAGCACCGCGCGGGCATACCCGAACCGGCACGGCGCGCAGCTCTCGCTCACCTTCTCGCCCCGGACGTATGCGCGGATGTGGACGCTTCCATTCGCGCCCTCCGCAGCAAAGACCTCGCACGTCGCCGTGAGCGCACGCACGTCCGGCGTGCACTTCACACGCTCTATATACTTCTGCGCCGTATATTCCAGCCACACGCTCTGCCAGATGCCTGTCACCGGCGTGTACCAGCAGGCAAAGGGGCCGTCCTTCCAGCTCTGCTTTCCGCGCGGTCTGTCCGCGCCAAGATCGTCGTGTACACGAACGCAGAGCTCATTTTCCCCTTCCTGCACCAGCGTCGTGATATCAAAGGAAAACGGGCTGTAGCCGCCGACGTGCCGCCCGGCGTAGCGCCCGTTCACCCAGACGTCCGCTTCATAGTCCACGGCACCGAATTTCAGCAGCAGCCTGCGCCCCGAGAGCTTCTCCGCATCTGGGGAAAAGCTACGCCGATACCAGACCGTATCATGGTTTTCCGTACAGCCGATCCCGCTTTTTTCGCTCTGGTAGCAAAACGGAGCAAGAATTTCTTTGTCAAACACCGGCTCATCGAACGAAAACGCCCACACGCCGTTCAGGCAGGTCCAGTTGTCTCTCTGAAGATCCGGGCGCGGAAATTCACTTCTGGGAATGCTCATTTGCTTCAGTTGCTCCTTTCGTATTTATCCCGCAGCTCACCACGGGATGTTCTCTTTCTTTCCATCCAGAAAGCACTTCCTGTATTCTCTCGGACTCATGCCGCATTTGCTTTTGAACAGCTTTGAAAAATGCTGCGGGTCACTGTAGCCAAGGTCTGCGGCGATCTCGGCGACGCTGTCGTCACTGTCGCAGAGGCGGCGCTTGCAGATCTCGATCTTCTGTTGGATCTGATAGTAATACGGCGTACAGCCGAAGGTTTTTTTGAAGAGCTTGATCACATAGTCCGGCGAACGGTACACCAGCTTTGCCAGATCGTTGATATTCAGCGTCCGCTGCGTATTGGCGTTGATGTAGTCGCGCAGCTTGTCTGCTTCGGCGTTGCTGCCGGGCTCCCGGTCGCTGTTTTTCACAGCGGACGCCATCGCAATGATCTCCACAAACAGCGCCGCGCAGCGGATCATGATCTGCGATTCCGTCAGCTCCAGAGAATTTGCGGTGTTGATGAAATTTTGAAGCTTATCCTGCACATCGCAGTCCCTGATCAGGACCGTCTGCTCCAGCCCATAGGTCGAGATCACATGGCGGCAGAGCGGTCCGTAAACATTTGCGAAGATTTTCACCCACGGACGGTCGGCGCTGGAATAGTATTCATGCGGTGTTCCAGGCTGAAGCAGATAAAAGTCGCCCGCCCGCGGGTGATACTGCTGATCGTTGATGTTGATCGTTCCCTCACCGGATATGATGTATTCGATCACATATACGTCGGATTGGGCGAGCGTTCTGCTGATACGGTAGGTATAATCACAGTAGGATGTGCCGGTCAGCTGTATCCAGAACGGCTGTGCAGCATCAGGCGGATTAAAATGCTTTTTTGTTTCTCTGTACATTGAAATACACTCCTTTTGCAGCTGATCTTGATCGGAAAATGCTTTTACACCGAATTTAAAGTGGATTGTCCATGTCTATTTGCATCAAATAAGGTACAATGAAAGAAGCTAACTCTCCTGAAAGGCAGGAACAGAACACATGAATCACGTTCGCCAGCAGCTCCGGATCGACGCTCCGTATGGTTCGACCAGCCTCCTGAAGATTTTTCTTCCCTTCTTCGCCGAGCAGATTCTTTCCAACACCGTCGGCTTTGTCAACACGGTCGTTATGAGCGGTTATTCCGACGAAGCCGTCGGAATCATCGGCACAGCGAACCAGCTGGTCTCTCTCATCACTGTCTTTTATGCCTCCATCGGGGGTGGCGGCGCGATCGCGCTGTGCCACAGCATCGGGCGCAAGGACTACGAAGAGGCGAACAGCATGGCGAACTGTCTGCTGCATATGTCAATTCTCATCAGCCTCGTGCTGGGCTTCGGGCTGTCCTTTTTCAGCGTACCGCTTCTGCGCCTGATGAATCTGGAGGGCGCCGCTCTGGAGGAAGCATCGGTCTATTTTCGAATCGTTGTCGCGCCCTGCTTCCTGATGGGCATCATCAATTCCGTTTCCGCGATCTTCCGCAGCCACAATTATCAGCACATTTCCGTCATTGTGACGTTTGGTATGAACATCGTCAATTTGATCCTGTGCTATCTTGCAGTCTACCAGCCCACGCTGGTACCGCTCAGCGGCATTCCCGGCGTCGCGGCGGCAAATGTCGCAAGCCGACTGTGTGCCGCCGCAGCGATGCTGCTGCTTCTGAAATTCGGTCCCGTTCGGTTCAAACCGAAATTTCTCCCCGTCTGGAAGGACCCGAATGTACGTCCGATCCTGCATTACAGCATTCCCGGCGGCGTCATGTCCTTCTCCTACAGCGCGTCTCAGGCTGTTACGACCAGCATCCTGGTCACACTTGGCATGACCATCGTCAGCGCGAAAATTTACATCTCCAACCTTGTGCAATATGTCTATCTTGCCGGCTTCTCGCTGTCGCAGGCGCATGGTCTTGTGACCGGCTGGTACGTCGGCGCAGGGCGGCAGGACGAGGCGGAACGGCTCAACTGGCGCAATCAGAAGCTTGTCTGGTTGCTCAACGGGAGTTTGTCTCTTCTCATCGCGCTGTTTGGGCGCATTGCGCTGCATCTGTTTACAAAGGATGCCTCCATCATCGAGCTTTGCCGCCCAATCCTGTTCATCGATATTTTCGTGGAGCTTGCCCGCGGTACAAATCACATTCAAGAGCATTTTCTGCGCGGCGCGGGCGACGTGACCTATCCGATGCTTACCTCAATCCTGTGCGAATGGCTGGTCGTCATTCCGCTTACCTATCTGCTCGGCGTCGTACTGAAGCTCGGGCTCAGCGGGTGCTGGCTTGCATTCGCCGCGGATGAGGCAATCCGCAGCCTTGTGCTGGTTCTGCGCGAGCGCAGCGGAAAGTGGAAGCTGCAAAGGCTTTGACTGCTCCTTCTATACACGATTCAGGTCTATCTTTCTCATTTTCATCATAGCAGAATTTCTGTTTCCTTACAAGAAAATTGCACGTCAAAATATGTATAAAATAATTCACATTCTTGTTTTATCATCTTTTTCCGCGATGAGAAAATTGTAATACGCAAATAAGCAATTCTTTTTTCCCTATCTCTTCCATGAAGAAACGGATACAATCATACATAGCTAAGAATTTCTGATCCTTCTGCCCGCCAGCCGGATCCGGAAATCTTCCGAACACTCTGCGGTGTTCTGTTTCTGTCATAATATCCGCATATCCCGAAAGCACCGCAAGGAAATACGAAAGCAGAGAGGAAAACGTTATGAAGCTTCATGCCTTCAGCCGCTGCGGAACCATCCCGCCCGGTCAGCCCGATCCGTTCATCTTTTATGACAACGGAGTTTATTATATCTACGCCACGCATCAGGACGGCGTACAGCTTTACCGCAGCCAGTCCATCACCGGCGAGTGGGAATACCTTGGTTTCTGCTTTGCGGTCGAGGGCTGCAAGAATTATTGGGCGCCAGCCGTCATCCGCACCGCCGGGAAGTACTATCTCTACGTTTCCTATACACCGGAAAATGGGGACACCGCCAAAACAGAAGCTATGCATGTCGCCGTCGCAGACTCTCCGGAGGGTCCGTTTGTGTTTGCCGCAAACCTTCTCCCGCCCTTCAGCATTGACGCACACGTCGTGGAATACAAGGGGTCTTTGTATCTGTTCTACAGTCTCGACGATGAGAAGGCAGCCCGTCCCGGTACATATATCGCCCTGGACCGGATGGTCTCCCCGACGCAGGTAGAGGGGAGACCGGTACGCTGCGTCGTGCCGACGCTGGACGAAGAGATCTTCTGCCGCGACCGCTACCGCAAAGGCGAGCACTGGCACACGATCGAAGGCGCTTTCTACTTCCGCAGCGGCGGCACGCATTATCTCACCTACAGCGGCTCCGCATATGGTCGTCCGACCTATTTTGTCGGCTACGCCGTCGCGCACGGCGATCAGGTTCGCTGCGGGATAGGGCGGCAGCGCGGAGGGCGTCTCCTGCCGCTCCGTCACCAGCACGCAGAGCTTACCGCCCGAGCGGTTGACCGCTGCCCATGAAAGCTGCGGAACGAGATTCAGAAGCTCGTGGCGCACCTC
>CAKTVN010000068.1 GCA_934623545.1 uncultured Oscillospiraceae bacterium | reverse complement strand
GAAATACACAAAGTATTCCGCCATTTTTCAAACCTTGTCTTGACGAAAAATCTTTCGCCGTCCACAGCCGTTGATTTAATCAGAGCTTCCATAAAACAAAAAAAGAAACGAATTGTGGAGGAAAGCGGCATGGCGGATTTCAGCATCGGAGAAATGCAGCAGATGCAGCAGGCGCTTCAGGCGCGGTATCGGGACAAATGGGAGCCGATCTGCCCGGAGATCGGGCAGAACAAGCTGCTGTGGATGGTCGGCGAGATCGGCGAGGTGATCGACATCGTCAAGAAGCACGGCGGAAAAGCCGCCGCATCGGACGAAGCGCTGCGAAAGCACCTGGTTGAGGAGATGGCGGATGTGCTCATGTATTACAACGATGTCTTGCTCTGTTATGGCATCAGTGCGGAGGAATTGAAGTGCGCGTATACCGAAAAATTTGAGAAAAACATGAACCGCTGGTAAAATCTCAAACGGAAAACCGGCGAAGCGTTTTTCGTATGAGCGCTTTTCAAAAAGTGTTTTTGAAAAGCGCGGGCAGAAGTCATATCTGGCTTCTGCCTTTTCCTGTGCGCTTTTTTGTGCTATACTGTAAAAAACATGAGAAAGGAACGGAGGGGACGGCGATGCTGAAGCTGATGCTCGATGCGGACCGGCTGCGCAGCTCAGACGCGCTCATCGCGCGCATCTGCGAGCGCGCGGCGGCTGGGGTGCGGGGGCAGATTTTGATCGTGCCGGAGCAGTATTCCCACGCAGCCGAGCGCGCGCTGTGCGCCGCGGGCGGCGACACGATCAGCCGTTATGCGGAGGTGCTCAGCTTTACGCGGCTGGCAAGCCGGATGTTCTCGCTCTACGGCGGCGTCTGCGAGGAATATCTGGACAAGGGCGGGCGGCTGCTCAGCGTGTATCTCGCGGCGGAGCAGGTGCGCCCCCGGCTCAAATATTACGCCGCCGTGAGCACGAAAACGGAGTTTTTGCAGCGGCTCGGCGCGGCGATGGAGGAGTTTTTGAGCTACTGCCTGCCGCCGGAGGCGCTGCGCGAGGCGGCGCAGCGCGTGAGCGGGCAGTTTGCGCAGAAGCTGGAGGAGCTGTCGATCCTCTATGAGAGCTATCTCTCGGTCTGCAAGACCGGACGCAGCGACCCCGTGACGCGGCTTCAGCGCCTTCAGGCGCTTTTGCGGGAGACGGACTATGCCTCGGAGCATATCTTCTATCTGGATGGCTTCAGCGACTTCACAGCAGTGGAGCGGCAGATCGTCTCGGAGCTGCTGCGCCGCGCGCCGGAGACGGTTCTGACGCTGAGCGCCGTGGAGCGGGGCGGTGCGGCGTTCCGTTCGGCAGGGGAGACGCTCAGGTGGGTGAAGAAGGAAGCCGCGCGCTGGAACATCCCGGTGTGTGCGGAGCATCCGGAGACGACGGTTCAGCGCGACGCGGCGCTTTCGCAGTGGCTGGACGGGCTGTTTTCGCTGCGGGCGGAGCCGGCGCAGGCACAGGAAGCGCCGCTGCGGCTGCACCATGCCGCGTCGCCCGAAAAGGAGTGCGAATTTGCGCAGTGGCGCGTGCGCGCGCTTTTGGAGGCGGGCTGCCGCTGCCGGGACATCGGCATCGCCCTGAGCGACCGCGCGGCGTATGAGCCCGCGCTGCGCGCAGGCTTTGCGCGGATGCAGCTTCCGGCGTATTTCGCGGGAAGCGACGATATTCTGAGCCGCCCGTTTTTCGCGGCGGTCCTCGCGGCGATGGAGGCGGTCGAGCGGTATGATTACGTGCCGGTGCTGCGGTTTCTGAAGTCCGGCTTCGGACCGCTGGAGGCGGACGCCTGCGACCGGCTTGAAAAATACGCCTTTGTCTGGAGCATCCACGGCATGGCGTGGGAATCCCCCTGGACGATGCACCCGGCGGGCTACGGAACAGCATGGGACGACGACAGTCGTGCCGAGCTGGAAACGCTGGAGGCAGCGCGCGCGGAGGCGGTCGCGCCGCTGGCGACGCTGCGGCGGCGCTGGCAGGCGGCGAAAAACGCGGGGGAGATGGTACGCGCGCTCGATGAGTTTTTGGATGGGCTCGGCTTTGCGCAGCGGCTCGAGCGGCAGGCACAGGTGCTCGAACGCGGCGGCGAGCCGCAGCGCGCGCAGCAGACGCGGCAGCTTTACGACATCCTTGTCGACGCGATGGAGCAGATGTATCAGGTGCTGGGGCGCTGTGTGATGGAGCCGGGGCGCTTTGCGGATGTGTTTCGGACGCTGCTGTCGCAGTATCAGGTGGGGACGATCCCGGCGACGGTCGATCAGATCCAGATCGGCGCGGTGGACTCCTTCCGCAATCTGCGCGTGAAGCATCTGATCGCGCTTGGCGCGGAGGAGGGAAAGCTCCCATCCTATGCGCCGTCACTCGGCGTGTTTACCGACGACGAGCGGCAGAAGCTTCTGACGATGGGGCTTTCGCTCGCACCCGCGCAGGAGCAGAAGCTGGAGCGCGAGCTGGGCTGGATCCACGCTGCGCTGAGCGCGGCGCAGGATAGCTGCGCACTCTGCTACAGCGGCGATGAGCCGTCGTCGCTCTATACCAGAACGCAGCGCCTGTTCCCGGCGCTGCGCGAGACGCGGGACGATGAGATCGTCTATGCAGCCGACGCGCGCGGCGCGGCGGCAAGGCTGGTGCAGGGAGGCTCGACCGCTGTCCCGCAGCAGCCGGAGCTCAAGCGGGAGATCGAGCGTCTGCGCGCGCACGGCGCGTATGACTTTACGTCTGTTTGTCCGGAGACGGTCCGCGCGCTCTATGGGGCGCAGGTCTCGCTTTCCGCCTCGCGCATCGACCGCTTCGCGGCGTGCCGCTACGCGTTTTTCCTGTATGACGGGCTGAAGGCGCGCGAATGGAAGCAGGCGCGCTTTGACGCGCCGGTCTTCGGCACCTTTGTCCACTATGTGCTGGAAAAGACGGTGCGCGCGGTCATGGAGCGCGGCGGCTTTGCGGTCGTAGAGGAGGCGGCGGTCCTGCGGCTCGCGCAGGAGCACGCGCAGGTCTATACGCAGACCTATCTTCCCGACCTTCCGCGGCGCGGCGAGCGCTTTGCCTATCTCTACGGGCGCAATCTGCGCGAGGTCCTCGCTGTGGTGCAGGACGTGGCGCGCGAGCTTCAGATCTCGCGCTTTCAGCCGCGCGACTGCGAGCTGAGCTTCGCACGTGGCGGCGAGCTGCCACCGGTGGAGGTGCGTGCGCCGCACGGGGGCGGCATGGTCTCCGGCTTTGTGGACCGGGTCGACCTCTATGAGACAGAAAATGCGGCATATTACCGCGTCATAGACTATAAAACAGGCACAAAGGACTTTGATTATGCAGAGCTTCTTCTCGGAAAGGGGCTTCAGATGCTGATCTACCTCTTCGCGCTCAAGGAGCACGGCGAGGCGCGCTACGGGCGCAGGCTCCTCCCGGCGGGGGTGCTGTACGTTCCGGCGCGCGAGGATATGGAGCGCATCGACCCGGGCATGAGCGCCGAGGAGCTTGCGAAGCTCCGGCTGAAGCACAAGCGCCGCAAGGGGCTGCTGCTGGACGACGAGGCAGTGCTTCAGGCGATGGAGCCGTCGGAGCAGTCGCCGGTCTATCTGCCGTACAAGCTCAAAAAGGGAGAGCGAAGCGGCGATCTTGCGACGCGCGAGCAGATGAAGCAGCTTGAGCAGTTCGTAGAGCGGACGCTCTCGGAGATGACGGACGCGATACTGACCGGCAGCGTGGAGCCGAATCCCATCGTGCGCGGACCGAAGCACTCGGCGTGCTCGTACTGCGCGTTCGCGCAGGCATGCCACAAGGACGCCTGTGCGCATCATGACCGCTACATTGCCGCCGTAAAGGCGGAGCAGTTCTGGCAAGAGCTTGAGAGCAAGCTTGAGGGGAGGTCGGACCATGGCTGAGATCGTGCTGACCCCTGCGCAGCAGGCGGTCGTAGAGGACCGGGGCGGGGCGCTGCTCGTTTCGGCGGCGGCGGGCTCCGGAAAGACGAAGGTGCTGGTCGACCGGCTGCTGGCGCAGGTCTGCGCGGAGAAGGACCCGGCAGATCTGGACGATTTTCTGATCATCACCTATACGAAGGCGGCTGCCGCGGAGCTGCGCGGCAAGATCGCGAAGGAGCTGTCCGTGCGCCTCGCGCAAGACGGAGAAAACGTGCATTTGCAGCGCCAGCTGACGCGCATCTATCTGGCGCAGATCTCAACGGTCCACGCCTTCTGCGCCTCGCTGCTGCGGGACTATGCGCATACGCTGGACATTCCGGCGGACTTCCGCGTGGTGGAGGAGCAGGAGGCGGCTGCGCTGCGGCAGGAGGTCCTGGATACGCTGTTGGAGCAGTGCTATCAGGAGCTGACGGAGGACAGCGCTCTGCGCCCGCTGATCGACACGTTCGGCTATGGGCGCGACGACCGGGGACTTGCGGAGCTGCTGCTGCCGACTTATGACGCAGTGCGCTGCCGCGCGGAGCCGGAGCAGTGGATGCGCGCGTGCGAGACGGCGTATGACTTCACGCCGGGGCAGACGGCAGAGCAGACGCCTTGGGGCGCGTATCTGCTGGAGCATCTGCGCAGCACGGCGGCGTGGGTCAGCCGCACACTGCGCGCGGCGATCGAAGATATGGCGCGCGACGCGGTCCTACAGGAAAAATATGTCCCGAAGTTCCGTCAGAATCTTGAGCTTGCGGAGGCTGCGGCGCGCTGCGAAACGTGGGATGCGGCGTATACGATACGGTCGCGGAGGTTCGAGCCCCTTACGGCGGTCAGAAAGCCCGAGGATGCCGAGCTGAAGGAGCGGGTCCAGGCGGCGCGCACGGGCGCACTCGAGGCGCTCAAGGACGCGCTGGCGTGCTTCTATGCGCCGTCCGGACAGGTGATGGACGACCTTGCGAAGACGGCGCAGCCCATCCGGGGGCTGCTGGAGCTGCTGCGGCGCTTTGACCGGGTCTACGCGCAGGAAAAGCGGCGGCGGAAGCTGATGGATTTTTCCGATCTGGAGCACGAGGCCATCCGCCTTCTGTGCCAGAAGGGGACCGCGCTTCCGACGCAGGCGGCGCGGGAGATCGGCGCGAAATACCGCGAAATTCTGGTCGATGAGTATCAGGACTCCAACGCTGTACAGGAGCGCATCTTTCAGGCGCTCTCCCGCGATGGGAAAAACCGCTTCATGGTGGGCGACGTCAAGCAGTCGATCTACCGTTTCCGTCTGGCGGAGCCGGAAATTTTTCTGGAAAAATACAGGACCTACGCCGAGCGCGGCACACAGGCGGCAGGCGAGCCGAGAAAGATCCTCCTGTCAGAGAATTTCCGTTCCCGCCCGGAGATCCTGCGTGCGGTGAACGATGTGTTCGCGCTGGTCATGAGCCGCGAGGCGGCAGAGCTGGACTACGGCGAGCAGGAGGCGCTCCGAAACGGGCGAAGCTTCCTTCCGGCGCCGCAGCCGAAGATCGAGCTGCACTGCGTGGAGCTGGACGGCAAGCGCGACGAAGACGGACAGAAGGCAGAAAAATGCGAGGAGGAGGCGGCGTTTGTCGCCGCGCGCATCGCACGCCTGCTCGCAGAGGGGACACAGATCGAGGACGGAGGGACGCTGCGCCCCGTAAGACCAGGCGATATCGTGATTTTAGTACACTCGCCCGGGAGCGTTGCGGCGCAGTACGCGGCGGCGCTGGCGAAATACCGCATTGCCTGCGTGACCGACCGCGGCGGGAGCATCCTCGACACGACGGAGGTAGAGACGTTCTGCGCGATCTTGCAGATCCTGGACAATCCGCATCAGGATATCCCGCTGGCGGCGGCAATGGCGAGCCATGTCTTCGCCTTTACGCCCGAGGAGCTGGCGCAGGCGCGCAGCGGCGACCGGGGATCGGACCTGTACGACTGCCTGTGCGCCCTGAGCGCGCCCGGAGAGAAGCTGACGCGCTTTCTGCGCTGGCTGGAAACGGAGCGGGCGTTTGCACGGCAGACGACGCTGCGGAGCCTGATCGACGACATTTTGGGATCGACCGGCTTGGAGGAAATTTATGCCTCCCTGCCGGACGGCGTGCGCCGGGCGGAAAATCTGCGCGCATTCCGGGCGCTCGCGGCGGAGTTTGAGGCGGCGCACGGCGGCGATCTGATGCAGTTTGACCGCTATCTTGCGGATCTGCGCGCGAGCGGGAAGGGCGTTGCGCAGCCCGATCTGCCGTCCGGCGCGGACGCGGTGCGGCTCATGAGCATCCACAAGTCGAAGGGGCTGGAGTTCCCGGTCGTCGTGCTGGCGGACCTTTCGAGAAAGTTCAATTTGCAGGACAGCGCCGCGCCGGTGCTGCTGGACGATGCGCTTCTGATCGGTGCGAACGTCGTGGACGCGGACAGCGGCTCGTATTTCACCGGCATGGCGAAGAATGCCATCGCGCTCAAGAAGGTGCGCCAGAGCGTCGCCGAGGAGATGCGCGTGCTGTATGTTGCGATGACGCGCGCGCGGGAGATGCTGATCATGACGTTCTGCGCGGCGAGGCTGACGGCACGGCTGCAAAAGTGGAACGCTGCGCTGACCGAGCCGGTGCGCCCGGAGGTGTCGGCGTCGGCGATCTGCATGGGCGACTGGGTGCTGATGGCGGCGCTTGCGCGCACGGAATCGGGCGAACTGTTTGCAGCGGCAGGGGAAAACGCGGTCAGCCACGTCCGTGAGGACGCATGGAAGGTCACGTTCCAGAGTGCACAGACGCTCCATGCGGCGTATCGCCCGGAAGCCGGGCGCTTTGCCGATCGTTCCTCCGGAGCGCCGGATATGGAGCAGCTGGAGGCGCAGATCGCCTATCGGTATCCGTATGCCGCCGCTGCGCGCGCTGCATCCAAGCTGACGGCGACACAGCTCAAGGGACGCACGCTGGACCTTGAGGCGGCGGAAGCGGCGGAGCCGGCTCTGCGCACGGCAGTACCGCCCGCGCGGCGACCGCATTTCCGTGCGGACGAGGCGCTCACCGGGCGGGAAAAGGGCAACGCGACGCATCTGTTCATGCAGTTCGTGCGCTATGCGCGCTGTGTCAGCGCCGCCGGCGTGCAGGAGGAGCTGGAGCGGCTGGTGCGGGAGCGCTTTCTCACGCCGCGGCAGGCAGAGGCGGTCGACTGCGAGCGTATTTTGCGCCTGTTTTCCGGACCGTTCGGAAAACGCATCCTTGCGGCGGAGAAGGTCCAGCGCGAGTTCAAATTCTCCATCCTGACGGACGCGGGCGCATACGACGCGGCGGCTGCGGGCGAGCAGGTCATGTTACAGGGCGTTGTAGACTGCTTCTGGGAGGAGGATGGCGCGCTGGTGCTTGTGGATTTCAAGACGGACCGCGTGTATGGCGACCCGGTGCGGAAGACGGCGGACTATACGCCGCAGCTGAACGCCTACGCGCAGGCGCTGGGGCGGATCTTCTGCCTGCCGGTCAAAGAGAAGTATTTGTATTTCTTTGACTGCGACAGCGCGGTCGAGGTATAAAAAGCGCCGCCCGAGAGGGCGGCGCTTTTGTCACCCTGGAGGGGGTGTGCCGCAGGCACAGAGGCTGCCGCGCCCGAAGGACGCGGGTTTTTTTATGCCCGGAGGGCATAATACCGCGCCGCAGGCGCGGGGAACCGCATCCGGAGGATGCGGGAGGCTTTTTTGCGCCCGGAGTGCGCGGGATACGTTTCAGCCCCTTTTTCTTTGCGCGGCAAAGAAAAAGCCGCTGGCGGTAAAAAGAAAACGGCAAAGGGGGAGTTTGCGTCGGAACAAACTTCACATCCCTCGCTTCCGCGCAAGCGCGAAATCTCGTCCGTTCCGTTGTTCCTCCTTTTCCCGCACGAACCGCTTCGCTGGG
>CAKTVN010000067.1 GCA_934623545.1 uncultured Oscillospiraceae bacterium | reverse complement strand
GCCTCTTTTTTGCATACTTTTTTCTGGCAAGACAGAAAAAAGTATGCCCGCGGAGCGACAGTTGCGGTCTCACCGCATAAACGGCACTGCGGTGCAATCGCAAAGACGTGTCCCCCCTCTGGGGTGACAAAAAAGCCGCCCTTTCGGGCGGCTTTTTCACTCAAATAAATAAACTCTCGTCTCATACGGTCTCGCCGTGAATCCGCCCGCGCCCAACGGTGCGTCCGGATAATTGTGCAGAAGGAGCTTTCCTTTCTCCAGCTCATAGCCCCTCGGCGCGCGGAACTGCGCCGCCCGCTCCGAGAACGAGCAGATCACCAGCAGCCGCTCGCCCGCTCGCTCGCGCGCGTAGACGTAGAATTTGTTGGAGCTCCTCTGATATTCGCGATACGCGCCGCTGCGCACGACCTCCAGCCGCTTTCGCAGTGTGATCGCCCGGCGGTAGAAATTCAGCACCGAATCGGGGTCCTGCTCCTCTGCGGCGGCGTTGACCGTCCGGTAGTTCTCATTGACCGGCATCCACGGCGTGCCGCTCGTGAAGCCTGCGTGCTCCTCCGCCGTCCACTGCACCGGCGTGCGCGCCGAGTCGCGCGACGAGCGCCAGAGCCGCTTCAGCCGCTTCTCCGGCGACCGCCCGGTCAGATAGTGCGCGTACTGAAAGCGCGTCTGCACGTCGCGGTATTCCTCCGCATCCTTCGGATACCAGTTCGTCATGCCGAGTTCCTGCCCCTGATACAGAAACGGCGTGCCCTGCTGGAACAGATACGCGCAGGCGAGCGTTTTTGCGCTCTCTACCGGAAACTTTTCGCTTCCGTAGCGCGAAACGATGCGCGGATGGTCGTGATTTTCGATGTACAGCAGGTTCCAGCCCTTTCCCGCCAGCGCGTACTGCCACTTTGAGAACGCGTGCTTCATCCGGCGCAGCGAGAACGGCAGCGGCAGATAGTCCGTCAAAAAGCAGTCGGCGCACATACACTCAAACTGGATGACCATATCCAGCGGCGCGTCCGTGTCCTCCCCGATGAGCTCCAGCGCCTTCTTCGGATAGACCAGCGGCGCCTCCGCGATCGTCACGCAGTCATAGTCCGCCAGCACATCTCTTCGGAACTCGTCGAGATACTCCTTCAGATGCGGACCGAGATTATAGTGCGGCAGCCCCTTGCACGCCGGCATCAGATGGTCGTCCGGCAGCCCCTCCTTTTTGGAGATGTAGGTGATGACGTCCTCGCGGAAGCCGTCGACGCCCTTGTCGAGCCAAAAGCGGAGAATTTTTTTGACCTCCTCGCGCACCAGCGGATTGTCCATGTTGAGATCGGGCTGCTTGATGGCAAACAGGTGCAGATAATACTCGCCGCGCACCTCGTCCCAGGTCCATGCCTTGCCCTCAAAGTTGCTGTCCCAGTTGTTCGGGAGCTTGCCGTTCGGCTTTGCCGGACGCCAGATGTAATAGTCGGTATATGGCTCGATGCGGCGGCGCGATTTCTGGAACCACTCGTGCTCGTCGCTCGTATGGTTGACGACAAGGTCCATGACGACCCGCATCCCACGCGCGTGCGCGCCCTCGAGCACTTTGTCAAACGCCGCCATCCCGCCGTATTCCGGCGCGATGTCCATATAGTCGGAAATATCATAGCCGCAGTCCGCTCCCGGCGAGGGGTAGAGCGGAGAGAACCAGATGCCGTCGCAGCCGAGCGAATGGATATAGTCCAGCTTCTCTGCCACGCCCCAAAGGTCGCCCATGCCGTCTCCGTCGCCGTCGCGGAAGCTTCGCGGCCAGATCTGATAAAAAACACAGTCCTTATACCATCTTGTGCGCTCGTGCATATGCTTTCCCTCCTGTCCGGTGTTTTTTATTATATCATACGCCGCGCGGAATTGACAGCCGTCCGGAAAAAAGTTACTATAGAAATATGGGGCGCAGCCCCAAAGTGAGGAGGAAGCTGCCATGTCAGATCGTACCGTCCGCCGCAACAAATATTTCTTCGGTCTCGGGACCATCGGAAGAGATATGTTCTACGCGTTCGAGGCAAACGCGCTGCTGTATTTCCTGTCCAACATTCTTTCCCTGCCGATCCAGGTCTTCGCGGCGGTGAGCATGGTCCTTTCGGTGCTCCGCATCGCGGACGCCGTCAACGACCCCATTACCGGCTATTTTGTCGACAACATCCGCTCCCCCTGGGGCAAGTTCAAGCCCGCCATTCTGGTCGGCGGCGTCGTGAGCGTCGTGTTCTATCTGATGCTCTTCGGCAACATCGGCACCGGCTGGGTCTTCGTGCTCGTCTTCGCCGTTGCGTATGTCCTGTGGGACATCTCCTACGGCGTCAATGACATCGGCTACTGGACGCTGCTGCCCGCGCTGACGCGCGATCAGAAGCAGCGCGAGAGCTACGGCGCATTCGCGCGCATCTGCGCCAACGTCGGTATGTTCGCGGTCATGGTCGCGTGGCAGCCTGTCACCGAGGCGATGGGGAACACCCCGAAAAGCTGGTTCACGGTCGCGGTCATTCTGTGCGTGTGCTATCTCGGCTCGCTCTGCTTCACGCTCTTCGGCGTCAAGGAGCCGCGCGCGGCGCGCGCGGAGCAGGAGGAGAAGATCACCCTGCGCGATATGTGGCGCGCGCTCGCCGGAAACGACCAGCTCATGTGGACGACGCTCGCAATGGCGCTGTTCATGGTCGGCTACTGCACCACCACCGGCTTCGCCACCTACTATATGCAGTACCTCTTCGGCGACATCGGGATGTACGCCGTGCTCGCGGCGGTCTGCGGTGTCGCGCAGCTCGTCGCGCTGAGCCTGTTCCCACTGTTCTCGAAAAAGCACAGCCGTGCGCAGCTCTACGGCGCGTCCACGGTGCTGATCTTCGTCGGCTACGGCATCTTCTTCTTTGCCGAGCATTCGCTCGTGCTCATCGCGCTGTCCGCCGTCATTTTGTTCATCGGCGAGGCGTTCATCCAGCTGCTGATGCTCATGTTCCTTGCCGACACGATCGAATACGGTCAGTGGAAGCTCGGTAAGCGCACCGAATCGATCACCTTCTCCATCCAGCCGCTGATCAACAAGCTCGGCGGTGCGCTCTCTACCGGCGTCATCAGCATCTCGCTCATCCTCTCCGGCATCAAGACCGGCAGCACTGCCGCCGCGAGCATCGACGCCGGCGGCAAGCTGGTCGTCAAGCTCGCCATGTTCGCTCTGCCGCTGCTGATGATCGCCGCGGGCTATGTCATCTACCGCCGCAAATATAAGATCAGCGAGTCGTTCTATCAGCAAATTCTCGCCGACCTCGAGGCGCGCGGCGATGCGAGCCCGGAGGCAAAGGCAGAGTGACCAAAATTTCTTCTCGCTTTTTGTACTATTTTTCAAAAAGCCTCTTGACAAACGCAAATCGCGTGCTATGATAAGGGCACGAATCATTCAGCCGAATGATTTGGCAAAACTGAACAGTCAAAACACAGAGATATAGAGGCGCGAAGATCATCAGTACCTGCTTTCAGGCGCTCATAAGCCGACAAAGAGCAGAGAAAGGGAGCTTCGCCGAAATGGAAAAGCGTTTGAGCGCTGGACCGTTGGGCGTCTGGAGAACATCCATTCGACTGTCGCAATATTTTTGCGGAGTGCTATATTCGATTTGTGACAGGTTTCTCTTTACAGATTCTTTTGAACGGTCGAAGCACTTGGCTTTGACCGTTCTTTTTTGCACGAACAAACACCGCAAAGACTTTACAGGAGGAAAACAAAATGAGTAGAAGAATTATTTCCGTCGTTCTGGTATGTGTACTGCTGTGCGCTGCGCTCGCGGGCTGCGGCGGCCGTCAGAAGGTCGATCTGAAGAATGCAAAGACCATCGCCGATCTCAAGGGCGCGACCATCGGCGCGCAGACCGGCACCTTCCATCTTGAAGTGCTCGATCAGGTCGACGGCATCACCAAGAAGGATTTCGCCGATTTCACCGATCTGCTCAACGCCCTCAAGTCCGGCGCCATCGACGGCTACGTTGCCGAAGAGCCCACGGCGTTTGAGGTCTGCGGCAAGGACGATACGCTCACCTTCCTGCCCTTCGTGAACAACGACACCGGCTTCACCGCCACCGACGAAGAGACCGGCATCGCCGTTGCCTTCCAGACCGGCTCCGACATGGTCGCGAAGGTCAACGAGGTCCTCGCCGGCATCTCCGCCGAGACCCGCAAGTCCCTGATGTCCCAGATCGTCTCGATCAGCGCCGACCCCGACACGCAGGCATCCAACGCGCCCGTCCTCGTCTCTGACTCGACCGATACCTCGAATGGCACGCTGAAGATCGCGATGGAATGCGCCTACGCTCCGTTCAACTGGACGCAGACCACCGACGCCAACGGCGCGGTCCCCATTCAGGGTCAGAACGATATGTACGCCAACGGCTATGACGTTCAGGTCGCAAAGTACATCGCAGCCGAGCTCGGCATGGCGCTTGAGGTCTACTCCTACGTTTGGGATTCGCTGATCCCCGCCGTTCAGTCCGGCGCAGTGGACGCCATCATCGCCGGCATGAGCCCCACGGCAGAGCGCGCGAAGGAAGTCGACTTCACCGACTGCTACTATAACAGCAACCTCGTCGTCATCATCAAGAAGTAATTCCTGAGGTTTTCAAAAAATTCTTTTTGAAAACCTCTCAAACGGAAAACGCTTCGCTGGTTTTCCGTTTGAACAAGCTGCATTTTTCCGCCGTGCGCGGCGGAAGTCTACGAGGTTTTGACAGTCTGGGGCGGTTTCTCGCCCGCAGGACCCTCTGCGCGGCTGTATGGCGCGTCAAAATTGTAAGGAACGGAGGTCATCATGGAATTTTGGAATGAAGTGCTCGGGATCGTCACAAAATACTGGTCCTATCTGCTGACGGGCGTCGGCTACACGATGCTGATCGCACTGGTCGGCACGGCGGCTGGCTTTCTCATCGGTCTGCTGACCGGCGTTGTCCGCACCGCGCCGCAGTCGAAAAATCCCGTGCTGCGGGTGCTGCACAAGCTGCTCAACGCCCTCATCGCCGTCTACATCGAGATCTTCCGCGGCACGCCGATGATGGTCCAGGCAATGGTCATCTACTGGGGCTACGCCTTCCTCAACGACGGCACGACGCTCCCCCTCATCCCGGCGGGTCTGTTCATCGTCTCGATCAACACCGGCGCGTATATGGCCGAGATCGTCCGCGGCGGCATCATCTCCGTTGACAAAGGGCAGCTCGAGGGCGCGTACTCCGTTGGCATGACGCACAGCCAGGCAATGCTCAAGGTCGTCATCCCGCAGGTCCTGCGGAACATCCTGCCGTCCATCAGCAACGAATTTGTTATCAACATCAAGGACACCTCCGTCCTGAACGTCATCGGCGTGACGGAGCTTTACTACATGGCGGGCGTCATCAAGCGCATCAACCTCCAGACCTTCCAGACCTACGCCGTTATCTGCGTGCTGTACTTCATCCTGACATTCACCGTCACGCGGCTGCTGCGTCTGGCGGAAAAGAAGCTGGACGGCGCGGACAATTACACCATCTGTGGCTCGGGCTCCGACTCACAGGCAGAGATCCGCATTCGGAAGGAGGCGTAAGACCATGGCAGAAATTCTGAGACTGGAGCATCTGGAAAAGCGCTTCGGCGACCATCAGGTCCTGCGCGACATCAACTTCTCGGTCGAAAAGGGCGATGTCATCAGCGTCATCGGCTCCTCCGGCTCCGGCAAGAGTACGATGCTGCGCTGCATCAACCTCCTCGAAACGCCGACCGGCGGTCGGATCCTGTTTGAAGGTAAGGACATCACCTCCAAGGAGACGACTCTCTCGCAGTACCGCGCCCGCGTCGGCATGGTCTTCCAGCAGTTCAATCTTTTCAACAACATGAACGTGCTTGCCAACTGCGTCAGCCCGCAGACGACCGTCCTCGGGCGCCGGAAGCAGGAGGCTGAGGAGATCGCGCGCGATTATCTCTCCCGCGTCGGGATGTCGGCGTTCCTCAACGCCCGTCCGGCGCAGCTGTCCGGCGGTCAGAAGCAGCGCGTCGCCATCGCGCGCACGCTCGCGATGAATCCGGACATCATTCTCTTCGACGAGCCGACCTCCGCACTCGATCCCGAGATGGTCGGCGAGGTGCTCGACGTCATGCAAAAGCTCGCGAAAACGGGACTGACCATGATCGTCGTCACGCACGAGATGGGCTTCGCCCGCGACGTCTCCAGCCGCGTGATCTTCATGGACGGCGGCGTGATCGTCGAGGATGCCGCCCCCGAGGAGATCTTCCAGGATCCGAAGGAAGCGCGTACACGCGAGTTCCTGACGCGCTATCTCTCGCGCTAAAGCGCTCAAGCGCGATTCGCTTCACTGGATTCACATTTGGTTTTGCGGCGCGTAAAGTGTTTTGCGCGAAGTATACGCCTCCGCGCACAATAGATTCAAATTTTATTCCGCCGTGCGCGGCGAGCTCTACAAGGTTTTCAGATACACCCTAACAAACACGAACCGCGGCTGCGATCCTATCGCAGCCGCGGTTTTGCATCCGGTAACAGCAATGCCTCATGCCGGCTCCGCCGGCAAATGAAGCTCGCGCCGCGAAGCGGCACACCACGCTTTTTAACTATTCACTCTTACTTATCTTTTTGCGGAAGCATGAAACTCATATTGAGATCGACCGGCGTATCGATCCCGTCGACCCGCCCCTCGCAGCTGTACTGCCAGAGCTCAAAGGCGTATGTAAAGCTTGGCGCGGGATTGTATTCCGCCAGCCAGAACATATACTGCCGCAGGCTCAGCAGATTCAGCTCCTGGTAGCCGAAGCGCTGGTTGAAGTAGACGCCCGCGCGGTAGCCCGCATCCTCGATCGTTTTGCAGAACGCGGCAGCGCAGCCTGTCAGCGTCAGCATATCCATCCCGTCGGTTCGGGCGTCCGCCTGAATGTCCTCCCAGTCGAAGAAAATCGGGTAGTCCAGCTCATAGCCCTCGATCCAGTTGAGCACATACTCCGCCTCTTCGATCGCCTCCTCCTCGCTGATCGCCTGTGAGAAGAAGTAGACGCCGACGTCCAGCCCGGCTGCCTGCGCGCCGTCGATGTTGCGCAGGAAATAGGGGTCCAGCCCGATCTCGCCCTTGGTGTAGCCGCGATAGCCCAACCGGATGATCGCAAACTGCACGCCGTCCGCAGCGGCTTTTTCCCAGTCGATCTCTCCCTGATGGGAAGAGACGTCGACGCCGGTGTTCCAGTCCTCCTCGCCCGTATAGACGACAAAGCCGCCCTTTTCCGCGAAGTTTTCCGCCTGATATGGATTCGCCGGGAGCCCATCGATGAGCGGCTGATCGTCCAACGACGGCGCCTGCCGCTGCTCGTCCGGCTCCGTCTGCTCCGGCTGAGAATTGACGGTCGTCTGCTCGCCATAGTGGCTCAGATGGCGGATGAGCTCCGCCGCGCCCCATAGGAGCGCAAAAAATACAGCAACGCACAGAAAGACCGGCAGCAGCCGCACACGTTTTTTCTTTTCCAGTTTCATGCCATACTCCTTTGCCCGAAGCAAAAATCTTTTATAGTATAGCATACTTTCGCGCATTCGCCAAGGTTTGCGTTTTGTTGCCCCGGAGGGGTGACCCTCTATCTGTGCCGAAGGCACAGGGGACTGCCGCGCCGGAGGCGCGGAGGGAACTGCGTCCGGAGGACGCAGGAGGCTTTCTCCGGATTCACCGGAGGTTCCGTTTTTACAGCGACACTGTAACTGTGCCTCCGGCGGCATACTTTTTTCTGTCTTGCCAGAAAAAAGTATGCAAAAAAGAGGCGCTGGACGCGAAATAGCGCTGACGCGCGAAAAAGCATTTTGTTCCGTTTTACGCGTTATCGTTACACTGTTCGTAGTCCGAACGCCCTTGCGGGCGACCGTAG
>CAKTVN010000066.1 GCA_934623545.1 uncultured Oscillospiraceae bacterium | reverse complement strand
CGCTGCTGCCAGGAATCCGCGCCAACCTTCTTGCCGGTTTCAAGCAATTCGTTGGTGGCGGCTTCCATCTGTTCAATTGTGATTAAGCGATCCCAATCCATTGATGATGTTTCCTCCTAAACTATTTCTCGTCATTGGGCGGCAGCGAACGGAGCGCGCTGCCGGCGGGGAAATTTGATCGATTCCGATCAGCGAACCGATACTGGCAATGGCTGCGTTTGAAACCGATTTTGTACGCAGGCATACGCCGACACAGTTTAATGTCATTTTAGCAAGCAAGGGGCGGAATGTCAACAATCTGCACAAAAAATAGAACCCAACTTTCCCGCATAGCGACCAATTTTTCCGGAAAGTGACAAAAAGCGCTCCCACTGCGGTATAGACAGAGGGAGCGCGCGGATGTGCGGGTTTATTTTCCGGAATGCACGATCAGGTGCGGATACGTCATGGAAATGCCCTCGGTGTCAAAGATGCGCTTGACATTTTCCAGCACGTCATAGTAAACGTTCCAGTATTCCGCCGTGGGAACGAGAAAGCGGAGCGTATATTCGATGCTGCTGTCGCCATATTTGCTCACGCGGGCAAATACAGGCTCCTGCGGCAGAATGCGGGGATCCTGCGCTGCCTTGACAAGCGCCGATTTGACCTTCTCAACATCGTCGTCATAGCTTGCCGAGAGCGTCAAGACCACGCGGCAGTTTTTCTCCGTGGAGAAATTCGTGATGCTGACGGAGGCTGCCTGGCTGTTCGGGATGCTGATGAGCTTGCCGTCGAAGGTCACGAGCTTGGTACACAGCAGCCCGATCTCACGCACGGTGCCCTGCATTCCGCTGATCTCCACAAAATCGCCGACCTGATACGGCTTGGTGGTCAGCAGCATGACTGCGCTCGTCATATTGCCGAGCGCGTTCTGGACGGAGAGGGAAATTGCAAGACCTGCGATGCTGAACACGGCGAGCAGGGAGAGGTGTCGACCCCGAGCGTCCCGGCGATCAGCATGATCGCGATGAAGACGAGCACCAGCTTGACCAGCGTCCGGATGAAGCTGTGCATGGTGGTGTGGAGCTTTGATTTTTCAAGCACGCGGTTCGTCAGCCGCATCAGAAGCTTTATAAAGATCACGCAGACCACGAGCAAGATCGCGGCGGCAATGATCTTCGACAGAGCGTTGGTCCCCAGATGCTCGCTCCAGAAGGACTGCGCGGAGTGTGCCGTCGATTCCAGCACCTCGTTCACGCCGGAGGTGACGTCCTGAAGATCGGTTTCGTTCATGTTGTCCCATCCTTTCAAAAGCGATGCTCCGCGCGCGGGCGCGGAGCATGACGCTCAGTTAGTATGATGATCAGTTTTCTTTTTCGCCCGCGCCCGGCGCGCCGTCCGTTTCGGCGGAGGCGCAATCCGTGCTTTCTGAGGCTTCAGAGCCGCTGGTGATGCGTTTGGAATCGGCGTTGACATACGCCATGAACTCATCGCCGGTGATGGTCTCCTTGGTCAGAAGGTACAGTGCGATCTCATCGAGCAGCGCGCGGTTCTTTGCGAGAATCTCCTTCGCCGCTGCATAGCATTTTGCGAGCAGCGTCTGAATTTCAGCGTCTGCCGCAGAAGCGGTGGAGTCGGCGCAGTTCATCATGGTGCTGCCGTCCAGATAGGGATTGGAGACGGTGGAGAGCGCCATCAGACCGAATTTCTCACTCATGCCGTACTGCGTGACCATCTTGCGGGCAAGCTCGGTCGCGCGCTCGATGTCATTGGAGGCGCCGGTGGTCTGGATGCCAAAGACGAGCTGCTCCGCCGCGCGCCCGCCGAGGAGCGTTTCAAGCTCCACGATCAGCTCTTCCTTCGAGCTCAGGAACTTCTCTTCCTCGGGCATCTGCATAGTGTAGCCCAGCGCACCGGAGGTGTGCGGGACAATGGTGATCTTGGAGACCGGCTGCGTGTGCTTTTGCAGCGCGGCGACCAGCGCGTGCCCGACCTCATGGTAGGAGACGATGCGCTTTTCCATATCCGTCAGGACGGTGCCCTTCTTTTCCGTACCGGCGATGACGGTCTCGAACGAGACGAGCAGGTCCTGCTGATTGACGGCTTTGCGTCCCTGACGCACGGCGCGCAGCGCCGCTTCGTTGACGAGGTTCGCGAGGTCCGCGCCGACCGCACCGGCGGTTGCCTGCGCGATCTTGTGCAGATCGACATCCTCGGAGAGCTTGATGTTCTTGGTGTGGACGCGCAGCGTCTGATACCGCCCCTGAAGATTCGGGCGGTCGACGATGATGCGGCGGTCAAAGCGCCCCGCGCGCAGCAGCGCCTTGTCGAGAATTTCCGGGCGGTTGGTCGCGGCGAGGATGACGACGCCCTTCGAAGAATCAAAGCCGTCGATCTCGGCGAGCAGCTGATTGAGCGTCTGCTCGCGCTCGTCATTGCCGCCGAATTTGGAGTCTCTGGTGCGACCGATGGCGTCGATCTCGTCGATGAAGATGATCGCGGGCGCGACCTTGTTTGCCTCCTGGAAGAGGCTGCGGACGCGGCTCGCGCCGACGCCGACAAACATTTCCACAAAGTCCGAGCCGGAGATCGAGAAGAACGGCACGTTCGCCTCACCGGCGACCGCCTTCGCGAGCAGCGTCTTGCCGGTGCCGGGGGAGCCGACCAGCAGCGCGCCCTTGGGGAGCTTTGCGCCGATGGCGGTGTATTTCTGCGGGTTGTGCAGGAAATCGATGATCTCAACGAGGGATTCCTTCGCCTCGTCCTGACCGGCAACGTCGGCAAATGTGACGCCGGTCTGCTTTTCCATGTAGACCTTCGCCTTGTTTTCGCCGATCCCGCCGATGCCGCCAAAGCCTCCGCCGCCCATGCGCTTCGCCATGCCGCGCATCAGGAGGCTGAACAGCAGATACATGACGGCCACGGGGATGACCCACGTGACGAGGAACGAGACAATGGGGTTCATCTCCTCGACGATCTTGACCTGATAGTCCACACCGTGCGTCTCCAGCTCCGCGACGAGCGATTCATCCAGCCCGGTGAAGCGCCCGGTATAATACAGATGCTGACGACCGGAGACCTTGGCAGCCTCCTCCTTCGTCAGGATGAGCAGCCGGTCGTTCTGGACCTCGACGGAGTCGAGCTTATCATCGTCCAGCATGGTGAGAAACTCGTTATAGCTGATCTCGGTCAGATAGGAGTGCGAGATCGTCGTCATCAGAGAGTTGATGAGCAGCGTCGCGATGAGCGCCGCGATGACGAGAATCAAAATGCGCTTGCCCCGGCGGTCATCGTCGCTGCCGGAGGGACGGTTGTTATTCTGTTTTTTCGGATCCTGATTCAATCCGGGCACCTTCTTTCTATATGAAAAGCGGCGAATACGCCATACGATACGGGCAAAAAGCCGCCATATCTGCAACGCTGACATCTTATCATACCGAAAATCGTTTGACAAGAAGCGGAAACGAAACAAGCGGTAAATTTTCTGTGAATTTGAAACGCGTTTTATGGTTGTTTCTGAGGGAGATACCTGTTATAATATGCTCGACATTTTATAAGACCGGCTGACATCGCATTTCGTCCGCCGGGATATGGGAGCCGGAATTATGAGAGACAATCATGAACGCAGAAAAGATCTCCGCCGCGACCCTGCGCAGGACCGCCGCGCGTTTTCGCGCGATACGGTCCGCGAGGACGCGGAAAATATACTCGAGGGCAGAAACGCGCTGACCGAGGCACTGTCCTCCGGACGCGCGATCGACAAGGTCTTCATCGCCGAGGGCAGCACCGACCGCGCTCTGGCGCGGCTTGCGGCGCAGGCGAAGCAGGCGGGTGCGGTCGTGGTAGAGACCGACCGGCGCAAGCTCGATCAGATGTCTGCGACGGGCGCGCATCAGGGCGTGATCGCGATGGTCGCGGCGCACAGCTACGCGACGATCGACGACATCCTGGACCGCGCGAAGGTGCGCGGCGAAGCGCCGCTGATCGTGATCTGCGACGAGCTTTCCGATCCGCACAACCTCGGCGCGATCATCCGCACGGCGGAGTGCGCAGGGGCGCACGGCGTGATCATCCCGAAGCGGCGCAGCGTCGGGCTTACGGCGGTCGTCGGCAAGGCGTCCGCAGGCGCGCTGGAGTATATGCCGGTGGCGCGGGTGTCCAACATCACCGCCGCGATGAAGGAGCTCAAGGAGCGGGGCGTGTGGGTGTTCGGCACGGCTGCCGACGGCACGACGCCGCTTTACGGCGCGGACCTCAAGGGTCCTGCCGCGATCGTGATCGGAAACGAGGGCGAGGGCATGAGCCGCCTGGTGGCGGAAAACTGCGACCTTAAGCTCAGCATCCCCATGAAGGGCAATATCTCGTCGCTGAACGCGTCGGCGGCTGCGGCGATCCTGCTGTATGAGGCAGTGCGCCAGAGAGGATAAACCGGAACCATTCAGGAGAAAACATGGAACAGTTACCTCAGGATCAGGAGCTGAAACAAGTTCATACAGAGCCAGAGCCTGCGGAGCAGGAGCCGGAATACACGCTCGAGGAGATCATGCGCGAGTTTGGCGGCTGGAGCCACCGCGAAGAGGAAGCGCCGCCCGAGCCGCCCGCTGCGGAAAAACCGGAGCCGGAAGGCGTGCAGCAGGCGCAGGACGCGCCGGCACGCGACACGAGCGGAGACACCGTCCGCTTCACGCCGATCAGGGATCCGGAGGAGCAGGAGCCAGAGCGCCCGAAGATCTGGACCTATAAGGGCGAGCCTGCGCCGGAGCCGACCTCCGCCACGGAGCCGGATGCCGAGAACGCGGCGGAGGCTGCCAGACGGGTGCGCGCCGAGCGCGCGGAGCGCAAGCGGCTCAAGCGCATGGAGCGCCTTCAGAAAAAGCAGGCGCAGCAGAAAAAGGCGCGCCAGCCCGAGCAGCCGGAGACGGTCTTTGCCTCGGCGGAGGAGGCGTATCAGGCATACTGCAAGCCGTCGACGCGCAAGCTGCGGCTTGCGATCAGTCTTATTCTTTGCATTCTGTCGGCGGCTATGCTGGCGCTCTGCAATTACAGCATCGCGGGGCTGGACCTTACGGAAAACACGCGGCTTCTGTCGGCGGCGATGCTGGTCGTGCTGGTGCTTCAGGTGCTGCTGGCGCTGGATATCTGCGCGCGCGGCGTGCTGAGCTGCATCAAAATGCGCTTCGATCATCTGAGTTTGCTTGCACTGCTGGTCGTGGTGTCGGCGGCGGATTCCGTCAGCGCGATCTTCTCTGGTCGCGTCCCATTCTGTACGGCGGTTTCTCTGACGCTGACGCTTGCGCTCTGGGGCGAGCTGGAGCTTTGCACGGCAAAGCGGAAGTCCATGCGCGCGGTCTGCGCGATGGAGCATCCGGTCGCCGCCGTCCGCGAGGAAAAGGCGTGGCACGGAAAGGACTGCATTTTCCGCGCCGAAGCGGATAAAAACGAATTTGTGCGCCAGATCGAAATGCCGGACGCGAGCCGGCGCGTCATGCGCGTCTATGCGCCTGTCATGGCGGGCGTGACGATGGTGTTTGCGGTGCTCTCAGCGCTGCGGCTGGACGGCGACTTTTTGTGGGCGTGGACGGCGATGCTCGTGGCGGGCTACCCAATCGGCATCCTGATCGCCTATCCGAGGACGTTCTCGCTCTGCGCCCGGCGGCTCAGTCGGAGCGGCGCGGCGGTCGCGGGCTGGCAGGGCGCACGGAATCTCGGCGCGGAATGCGCCGTCGCGGTCGAGGACGCGGACCTGTTCCCGCCGGAGAACGTGACGCTCAACGGCATGAAAATTTACTCCGACCGCTATGTCCCGCAGATCATCGGCTATGCCGCTGCGGTCGTGGAGACGGCGGGGAGCGGGCTCGTGCCGCTGTTCCGCGAGATCCTGAAGAGCCAGAACGGGCGGCATTATACCGTCGATACCTTCCGCCGCTATGAGGGCGGGGGTCTGGGCGCGGAGCTGGGCGGCGACGTGGTGCTGATGGGCTCGCTCGCATTCATGAAGCTCATGCGCGTTCGGATGCCCGAGGGCACACGCCTGCGTCAGGCGGTGTACCTGGCGATCAACGGCGAGCTTGCGGCGGTGTTCGCGCTGAACTACGACCCGGCTCCTGCCGTGCGCGCGGGGCTTCAGTCACTGACGCGGATGAATGGGCTGCTGCCGCTGCTTGCGACGCGCGATTTCATGATCACGCCGCAATTTCTCAAGCAGCGCTATAAGCTCTCGCCGGACCGTATTGAGTTCCCAACGGTCGAGGAGCGCGCGAAGCTCTCATCTCCCGATGTGCTGCGCGAGCCGAAGCAGGGCGCGCTGCTGGTCCGAAGCAGCTTCAGCTGCTTCGTCGCCTCCGTTGTCGGCGCACGGTCGATGCGAAGTTCGGCGCGCGGTGCGATGGCGATCACGATCGCGGGCAGCGTGATCGGAACGCTGGTGCTGTTTCTGCTGACGTTTATCGGCTCCTCGCAGGCGGTCTCGGCGTGGAATCTGCTGATCTATACGCTGCTGTGGCTGCTGCCGTCGCTGCTTGTGACGAGCGTCGGAGGCGGCGCGTGAGGCGCAAATGCGGAGGGGAAGAGAGAACACACGCATTTTTCTCCTAAAACAGGAAGATTGTAATTGCATTTTTCGTGCAATTCATATATAATGGAATTTAAGATTCGGCGAAACTGTGTACTGCCGAGGGATGCTCTGTGCGCTTCGCGCAGGACGTCTGGAGAAAGGAGAACGTAAACTATGGGCTATACTGCCAATGACATTCGCAACATTTGCCTGCTGGGTCATGGCGGCGATGGAAAATCCGCGCTGTGCGAAAGTATGCTGTTCACGACGAAAGCGATCACCCGTCTGGGCAAGCGCGCCGACGGTACGACCGTTTCGGACTTTGACGACGAGGAGAAGAAGAGACAGTATTCGATCTCGACCTCTGTCATTCCCGTCGAATATAACAAGTGCAAGATCAACGTGCTGGATAACCCCGGCTACTTCGACTTCGCCGGTCAGATCGTGCAGTCCCTGCGCGTTGCGGACGCGGGCCTGATCTGCGTCACCGCCAAGAGCGGCATCGGCGTCGGCACCGAAAAGGGCTGGAAGTACCTTGCCAAGGCAAATCTTCCGGCAATGTTCTACGTCTCCAAGCTGGACGAAGAGCACGCCAACTTCTTTAATGTATTTGACAGCCTGCGTGAGATGTTCGGCGCATCCGTCATCCCGTTCGTTTTCCCGATCCTGAACGGCGAGCAGGCAGTCGGCGTTGTCGATCTGCTGGCGAAGAAGGCGTATGACGCCGCCGGCAAGGAGATCGCGCTCCCCGCAGACGCGGAAGAGAAGATCGAAGAGTATATGATGGAGCTCAATGAGCAGATCGCGGAAACCAGCGAGGAGCTCATGGAAAAGTTCTTTGCAGAAGAGCCGTTCACCGAGGAAGAGATCCTCACCGGCGTCAAGGCTGGCATCCGCGACCGTGCGATCACGCCGGTGTTCTGCGGCTGCGCCATGTCCGGTCTCGGCACGACGGTCCTGCTGAACAACATCGTGAAGTTCGCCCCGAATCCGCTCGAGGGCAAGCCCATGACCGCGGTCGAGGACGATAAGGAAGTTGAGTTCAAGCTCGACCCGAAGGGCAGCCCGATGGCGTTCGTCTTCAACACGCTTGCCGACCAGTACGGCAAGAACTCCTACTTCAAGGTCATTTCCGGCGACATGGAAGACACCATGACCGTCGTGAACGCACGCACCGGCGATTCCGAAAAGCTCGGCAATATGTTCTTCCCGAAGGGCAAGGACAACACCAAGACCTCCAAGGTCTGCTGCGGCGACATCGGCGTCTTCACCAAGCTCGCTTCCGTCAAGACCGGCGATACGCTCGGCATGGCGGGCAAGACCGTCACCATCAAACCTATGAGCTATGACGAGCCCATGTACAAGATGGCGGTCTACGCAAAGATCAAGGGCACCGAAGACAAGATCGCGAACGGTCTGGTCAAGCTGAACGAGGAAGACGCTTCCTTCACCTACGGCAACGATCCGGAGACCAAGGAGCTCATCATTGCGGGCGCGGGCGATATGCAGCTG
>CAKTVN010000065.1 GCA_934623545.1 uncultured Oscillospiraceae bacterium | reverse complement strand
CCCCCTTTGCCATTCTTTCTTTCGACCGTCAACGGCGCTTTCTTTCTCATGCGAGAAAGAAAGCGGGGTTGAAACGTGCCCCGCACGCTGCGCGTGCAGATAAGGTGTCACCCCTCCGGGGTGACAAAGCTGCGCCCTTCGGGCGCAAAAAAGAAAATGCCTCTTGAATTTTGTCAATTTCCGCCTTATACTAAGGATAAGGCAAACATTGTTGAGAGTTTGAGTGTAACAAGCAGCGCCTTGCTGTTTTGTTGCGCTCATTTTTTATGAGTTGAGGTGAATTTCATGTTTGACGTCATCATCATCGGCTGCGGTGTGGTCGGCGCGGCGTGCGCGTATGAGCTGTCGCGCTACGAGCTCTCCGTCGTGGTGCTCGAAAAGAGCAACGACGTAGCCAACGGCACCAGCAAGGCAAATTCCGCCATTGTCCATGCCGGCTATGACCCCCATCCGGGCACGAATATGGCACGGCTCAACGTGGAGGGAAACCGGCTGATGCCGGAGCTGTGCAAGAAGCTCGACGTTCCCTTCCGGCAGATCGGCAGCCACGTGCTGGCATTCAGCGAGAAGGAGGTCGGGACGCTGCGCACGCTTTACGAACGCGGCGTGCAAAACGGCGTGCCGGGGCTGAAGCTGCTCTCCGGCGCAGAGGCGCACGCAATGGAGCCGAATCTTTCGGACGCGGTCTGCGGCTCGCTCTGGGCGCCGACGGCAGGCGTCATCTCTCCGTGGGAGCTGACGCTCGCGCTGATCGAAACGGCAGTCCGCAATGGGACGCAGCTGCATCTCGAAGCGCCGGTAACGGCACTGCAATATACGGACGGGCATTTTACAGCCGAGACGCCGAAGGGCAGCTTTGAAAGCCGCTATGTTCTGAACGCGGCGGGCTGCCACTGCGAGGACATTGCCGCGATGCTCGGCTGCGCGGACTTCAAAATCCAGCCGAACCGCGGCGAATACTTCCTGCTGGATAAGTCGGAGGGCACGCGCGTACACTCGGTCATCTTCCAGTGCCCGAACGAAAACGGCAAGGGCGTGCTCGTCTCCCCGACGGTGCACGGCAATCTGATCGTCGGACCGAACGCCGTCAACATCTCAGACCCGGACGATACGAAAAACACTGCGGAGGGTCTTGCCTTCGTGCGGGAAATGGCGCTCAAGTCCGTCCCGTCGATCTCCTTCCGCGACAATATCCGCAATTTCTCCGGTGTCCGTGCCAACCATTCTGAGGACGATTTCCTCATCGGCGAAAGTAAAACTGTCCCCGGCTTCTACGAGCTGGCGGGGATCAAGAGCCCCGGTCTCTCCTCTGCGCCCGCGATCGCGAAGGAGGCTGCCGCGTGGCTGGCGGAAAAAATGCCGCTGCATGAAAAGGCGCAGTTCATCGACACGCGCAGGCGCATTCGCTTTCATGAGCTTTCCGCCGAAGAAAAAAATGCGCTGATCGCCGAAGACCCGCTCTACGGGCGCGTGATCTGCCGCTGCGAGACCGTCACCGAGGGCGAGATCGTCGCAGCCATCCACTCTCCCGTTCCGCCCACCACCATCAACGGTGTCAAGCGCCGCGTCGGTGCGGGCATGGGACGCTGCCAGGGCGGCTTCTGCGGACCGCGCGTACAGGAAATTCTCGCGCGTGAGCTCGGCGTACCGATGGAGCAGATCCTGCTGGACCAGCCCGGAAGCTACATTCTGACCGGAGAGACAAAAGGAGGCGCACAGAAATGAACACCTGTCAGCTTGCCATCATCGGCGGCGGTCCCGCAGGACTTGCCGCGGCGTGCGCAGCCTATGACGCAGGGCTTCGCGACATTCTCATTCTGGAGCGCGACCGTGAGCTCGGCGGCATTCTCAACCAGTGCATCCACAACGGCTTCGGGCTGCATCACTTCAAGGAGGAGCTGACCGGTCCGGAATACGCCGGGCGCTTCCTCGAAATGCTCCGCTCCACCTCCGTGCGCGTGCTGTCGGACACAATGGTGCTCGACGTGACGCCGGACAAGGTCATCCACTGCGTGAATACCAGCGGCTATCAGACCCTTTCGGCGCAGGCGATCGTGCTTGCGATGGGCTGCCGCGAGCGCACGCGCGGCGCGATCTCCATCCCCGGGACGCGCTGCTCCGGCATTCTGACCGCCGGCGCGGCGCAGCGTTATGTAAACATCGAGGGGCACATGGTCGGCAAGCGCATCGTCATCCTCGGCTCGGGCGACATCGGGCTGATCATGGCGCGGCGCATGACCCTCGAGGGAGCGAAGGTCCTCGCGTGTGTGGAGCTGATGCCCTATTCCTCGGGGCTCAACCGCAACATCGTCCAGTGCCTGCACGATTTTGACATCCCGCTCTATCTCAGCCACACCATCACCGACATTCAGGGCAAGGACCGGCTCGAGCGCGTCGTCGTATCGAAGGTCGGCGCGGACCGCCGCCCGATCCCCGGCACGGAGATGGTCTTCGACTGCGACACGCTGCTGCTGTCGGTCGGCTTGATCCCGGAAAACGAGCTGACCCGCCGCGCCGGGATCGAAATGGACCGCCGCACGAACGGTCCGTGCGTATTTGAAAACATGGAGACCTCCATTCCCGGCGTTTTCGCCTGCGGAAACGTGGTCCACGTACACGATCTGGTCGACTTTGTGACCGCCGAGGCGGAAAAAGCCGGGCGCAGCGCGGCGCAGTACGTTTTGCAGGGAGCTGCCGCTGAGGGAAAGGTCTTCGCGACCACCTGCGGCGCGTGCGTGACCTACACCGTCCCGCAGCGCATTCGACTGGGTGCGATGGGAGACAAGACAGAGGTCTCCTTCCGCGTCAACCGCAGCTTCGCAAAAAGCCGCGTGCTGGTCACGGATGAGGCGGGCACAGTCGTCGCAAAATTCTCGCGCCAGCACATGGCGCCCGGTGAGATGGAGCACATCACGCTGCCGCGCGTCCTGCTTGAAAAGGCGGAGGGCGGCACGCTGACGGTCTCGTGTGAGGAGGTTTCGGAATGAAAGAGCTCATCTGCATCGTCTGCCCGAACGGATGCCACTTGAAAGTGGACGAGGAGAACGGTTATAATGTAACCGGAAACAAATGCGAACGCGGCGCGCAGTACGGCAAGGCGGAGTTGCTGCACCCGGTGCGGATGGTGACGAGCACCGTGCGCATCGAGGGCGCGTCCGGCTGCCGCCTTCCGGTCAAGACCAGCGCCGCCATCGATAAAAGCCGCGTCTTTGACGTCATGGCGCTGCTGGACGGTGTGTACGTCCACGCGCCGGTCAAGGTCGGCGACGTGATCGTGCCGCACATCTTCGGCACCGACGTTTCCATCGTCGCCTGCAAATCCATGTAAATTGCCGCGCGCACGCGCGAGCGCAAAATAGGAGGATATCTCATGAGCCGCTATCTGCTCGCCCTCGATCAGGGCACCACCAGCAGCCGCGCGATCCTGTTTGACGAGGATCAGAACATCGTCTCCGTAGCGCAGAAGGAATTTACGCAGTATTACCCCGCCTCGGGCTGGGTCGAGCACAATCCGATGGAGATCTTCTCCAGCATTTACGGCGTGATGATGGAGGTCATCACGCAGTCCGGCATCGACGTACATGACGTCGCCGCCATCGGCATCACCAACCAGCGCGAAACGACCGTCGTCTGGGACAAGACGACGGGCCGCCCCATCCACAACGCGATCGTCTGGCAGTGCCGCCGGACCGCACCCATCTGCGACGAGCTTGCTGCGCGCGGACTGAAGGACTATATCAAGCAGACGACTGGGCTGGTGCTGGACGCCTATTTCTCGGCGACCAAGATCAAATGGCTGCTGGACAACGTGGAAGGCGCGCGCGAAAAAGCCGAACGCGGCGAGCTGCTGTTCGGGACGGTCGACACCTGGCTCGTCTGGAAGCTGACCGAGGGGCGCGCCCACATCACCGACTACACCAACGCATCGCGCACGATGCTCTATGACATCCACGACCTCCGTTGGGACGAGCGGCTCCTGCGGGAGCTGGACATCCCCGCGTCCATGCTGCCCGAGGTGCGCAGCTGCTCCGAGGTCTACGGCACCTGCAACATTCAGGGCATCGAGGTCCCCATCGCGGGCATCGCGGGCGACCAGCAGGCGGCGCTGTTCGGGCAGTGCTGTTTCCTGCCGGGCGACGCGAAAAATACCTACGGCACGGGCTGCTTTCTGCTGATGAACACCGGTGAGCAGGCGATCGAGAGCCGCCATGGGCTTGTCACCACCATCGCCATCGGGCTCGGCGGGAAGGTGCAGTACGCGCTCGAAGGCTCGATCTTCGTCGGCGGCGCGGTCATCCAGTGGCTGCGCGACGAGCTGCACTTCATCCGCGAGGCGCGCGACGCCGAATACTTTGCCTCGAAGGTACCTGACACGGGCGGGGTCTATCTGGTCCCGGCGTTTACCGGACTCGGCGCACCGCACTGGGACATGTACGCGCGCGGCGCGCTGCTCGGCATCACGCGCGGCACAAAGCCAGAGCACATCATCCGCGCGGCGCAGGAGTCGATCGCGTACCAGTCGTATGATCTGGTGGACGCAATGGAAAAGGACTCCGGCGTGACGCTCTCGGAGCTGCGCGTCGACGGCGGCGCGAGCCGCGACCGGTTCCTGATGCAGTTCCAGTCGGATATCCTTGGGAAGTCTGTCCGCCGCCCGATGATCCGCGAAACGACCGCGCTCGGCGCGGCGTACCTTGCCGGGCTCGCCGTCGGCGTGTGGAAAAGTCAGGACGAGCTGCGCAGCCTCTGGCACTGCGACCTGACCTTCGCACCGGAGATGGAGGCGGCGCAGCGGGAGAAGCTGCTGCGCGGCTGGCATAAGGCAGTCGGGCGCAGCCTCGACTGGGAGGAGCATACATAATGCGCGCGCCGGAGCTCTCTGCCTGTCCGGTCATTGCCGCCGTCAAGAACGAGGCACAGCTTGCGCAGGCGCTCGCATCGGAATGCGAGGTCGTGTTTCTGCTGTTCGGCGACCTTCTGAACGTCGCGGAGCTGACCGAACAGGTCCGCCGCGCCGGGAAATTCCCCGTCGTACACATCGATCTCGTGAATGGGCTCAGCCCACGCGAGATCGCCGTCGATTTCATTGCAAAGACCACGAGCGCGGGCGGCATCATCTCCACGCGCCCGACGCTCATCCGCCGGGCAAAGGAGCTGGGGCTGTTCAGCGTGCTGCGCGTGTTCGTGATCGACTCGATGGCGCTGGAAAGTCTCCGGCGCGACCGCTGCATCGTGGAGCCGGATGTGCTCGAAATTCTGCCCGGCGTGATGCCGGACGTGCTGCGGCGCATCTGCGCCAGCGTCAGCACGCCCGTGATCGCGGGCGGGCTGCTCTCGCAGAAGAAGGACGTGCTCGCGGCGCTCGACGCGGGCGCCGTCGCCGTGTCGACGACCGACGCGGCGCTTTGGAACGCATAGGGTGTTATCTGAAAAATGAAAATGTGACCGGCAGCGAGGAATTCTCGCGCTGAGCAAGACATTTTCCCGCAGGAATACTGATGTAATACTATTTTCTGATTAAATTCTTTAATCAGAAAGGTTCCGCCTTTGGCGTAACCGATTCCGTGATTTTGATAAAATCACGCAATCGCGTCTCATAATGATCTTCATATTAAGAACTTCCATTCCATGAATGAAAGTTTTTAATTGAATATCAGTATAAGTCAAGGAAAACTGACGCCGCACAGCGCGAAAAGACCCGCTGTCCGGGTGCATTGGGAGTTGGAAGAATACACCCTAAGTCAATATTGCGCAAAGCAGCCGCATGAGACGCACGAATGTGCGCTCCATGCGGCTTTCTTTTTTCTGTTTTGCAGGCGATTTGAATTTATATCAGCCGCATCTTTCTCAATTATGCAAGTCAAAATTCGTTTTCCTTCATTTTTATGTGCTTTTATTTCAAAAATGAATGATTTCGCGCATAATTTGAATTTTTCTGAAAAAAAGATTCACGTGAATGCAATTTAATTCTTGCAAAATGCGGTTTCATCGTGTATAGTAGCTCCCATACGAGAAATCCATAAACAGGAACTCGAAGAGGAGGAAATATCATGAAAAAATGTATCGCCATTCTGCTGGCTCTGGTTCTGGTTCTGAGCCTTGCTGCCTGTGCGGGCGGCTCCGATTCCGCGTCCGGCACAGCCAATAAGAGCGCGAAGCTCCGCTTTGTCACTGGCGGCGAGTCCGGCACCTATTACGCCTTCGGCTCCACCATCGCGCAGCACGCGACCAACAACGCGGGCATCGACGTCGTCGGTCTCGTCGGCAACGGCTCACAGTCGAACATCCTCGAGCTTGAGGACGGCAATGCAGACCTCGCCTTCTGCCAGTCCGACGTCATGGCTTACGCCTACAACGGCACGAACCTCTTCGCCGAAAGCGGCAAGGTCGACTGCTTCTCCACCGTCGCGGCGCTCTATATGGAGCAGGTCCAGATCGTTACCACCGATCCTTCGATCAAGACGGTCGCCGACCTTGAGGGCAAGCGTGTCTCCATCGGTGCCGGTGGCTCCGGCGTGTACTTCAACGCTGTTGACATCCTCGGCGCCTACGGCTTGACCGAGGCGGACATCATCCCGACCTACCAGTCCTTCGGCGACAGCGCCAACGACATCAAGGACGGCAAGATCGACGCCGCGTTCATCGTCGCGGGCGCGCCCACCACCGCCGTCACGGATCTCGCTACCACCAAGGACGTCTATCTCGTCAGCCTCGACGACGCGCACATCGAAACGCTCTGCGCCTCGTCCGACTACTACACCAAGACCGTCATCCCCGCCGACGTCTACGACACGGACGGCGACATCACCACCGTCGCAGTCGGCGCGGTCGTTCTGGCGCGCGACGACGTCTCTGAGGACGCGATCTACCGCTTCGTGAAGGACATCTTCGACAATGCGGAGAGTCTTGTCTCCAGCCACGCAAAATACGGCGAGCTGAACCTCGACTTCGCAGCGTCCGTCACCTCCGTCCCCTATCACGCCGGTGCGGCGAAGTATTTCGCCGAGAAGGGCTATACCGTCCCCACCAAGTAACATCCGATTCCCGATCCTTAACGCAAACTGAGCGGCTTTCAGCCGCGGCAGGCGCTCCTGCCGCGGCTGCGCCGTATGAGCGAAGCGTTCCCCCTCCCCTGCCGGGCTCGCCTCCCGGGCAGAAGGGAGCATTCATACTGATCAAGAGGAAGGAGCACACACAATGCGTTCTGAAAAAGCACCCCGCAAGCATGAGGACGCCGCCGTCAAGGCGCAGCTCACCGAAGAGCAGCAGGCGGATCTCGACGCGGTCATGCGGAAATATGACCGTGAATCCAACACCCGCGTCTGGGAGGGCACGCCGCGCTGGATCGTCGGTGCGCTCATGGTCGTCTTCAGCCTGTACTGCATCGGCATGACACTGTTTTTCTCGGGACTTCCCGAGACGCGCCTGTCTCTGTTTCTGGCGTGGATCATCTTCATCGGCTATCTGACCTATCCCATTAAAAAGGGGCACGTACATGTCAACTCCATGCCGTGGTATGACATCGTGCTGATGCTGCTCGGCACGGGCTGCTTCGCGTATTTTGCCTTCAACGCCATGACGCTCATCCGGCTCGCCACGCGCATCCAGCCGGTCCACGTCGTGCTGGGCGTGATCGGCATTCTGACGCTGGTCGAGCTCTGCCGCCGCTGCGTCGGCGTCCCCATCCTGTGCGTACTGGGCGTCCTGCTCGTTTACACGTTCTATAACCAGCTCAGCTACAACGCCACCTTCTATCAGGCGCTGCAAAATATCGTCTATAAGCTGTTCTACACCACCTCCGGCGTTATCGGCACACCGATCAACGTCTGCTACACCTACATCGTGCTGTTCATCATCTTCGGCGCGTTCCTGGAGCGGACAGGCATCGCAAGCTTCTTCATCTCCTTTGCAAACCGCCTTGCCGGATGGTCCTCCGGCGGTCCGGCGAAGGTCGCCGTCATTTCCTCGGCGCTGTGCGGCATGGTCTCCGGCTCCTCGGTCGGCAACACCGTCACCACCGGCTCCGTCACCATCCCCATGATGAAAAAGACCGGCTATAAGCCGGAGT
>CAKTVN010000064.1 GCA_934623545.1 uncultured Oscillospiraceae bacterium | reverse complement strand
CTGAAAAACGATGAGAACAGCCGTCTCGCGCTGGGCTGGAATCTCAATCGGACGCTGGCAAAAATCAACTACCGGGTACACACCGACGCGATCAAAGATATGGTCTTACGGCGTGCTGGCTGAAATTTTGCAGTCGAATCATACGAAAGAAATTCTTCTGCATACTGTGCCGGAGTTTGTTGAAATACAAGCGGAGATCAAGAAAAACGAGCGGACGCTCGGTCTGTGTGAGGTCAAGCAGCAGGCGCTGAAAACAGCGACGGATAAAGCCGCGCAGGTGCTCAAACCGATTTGGAGAGACGACCCTGAGCTGAAACTTCGCACCGAAGAGGAGAAGAAGCGCATCAAATCTTTTATGGCGGACTACGAGCACTTTATGGCAGACCTGAATGCCGTAAAAGCAAAAATCGAGACGCTGGAGCGCAGAAACGAGCAGCTGGAAACGTCGCTGCCCCATGACTGCAACAGAATGCTCCGCGATATTCAGCGCTATTTAAGCGCGCTTCCGGCGAAGTCATCTCCCATTGACAATTTCATCATGCAAATATACAAACAGCAGATAGATGTAGACGGCATTTTGGAACAGACAGAAACCGAAACCGTGCTACGGATGTATTTCGATCAGGGATGTTCTCTGCTGCTGCCAGATACGATTCACTTGGATTTGCCATATCGCATCGTCCGAATTACGGAACATGGTATCGAAGATTGCGGAGACCGAATAGCGAGTGATTCCGTGCCGGAGGAAGCCCCGGTAGCAGAGGAAAATGAATCCGAATGCCCGAAGCAGCCGTTCCCTGATAGTTGGTTCTCGGAAAAAGCACATATAGATGCAGCAGTATTAAAAAGCGAATATCGTGCCTATGCAAAAAAGTATCACCCTGATGTTTGCAGCAACGAAGAAGCACATGAAGCATTCTTGGCAATCAAGATTGAATATGACTCTATACTAAATAAAATCACCTAAAGCGGTGCGACAAAAGTACGACAAAAATACGACAGCAAACTGTGACGAACTGATAGCTAAGTGGGGGCTTAAAACGCGCATACATTGAAAAACCGCTGAAAACCTTGCGGTATCAACGGTTCTGAGGCACTTGTCCTGCTTGACGTGCATGGGGTCACAGGTTCGAGTCCTGTACTGTCCACCATAAAAAGCTCCGAAATCGCTTGATTTCGGAGCTTTTTCTTGCATTTTGCAGCAAAAAAGTTCAGCCATATTTTTGAAGCCGCGTTTTGACCCAAACCGTGACCCAAACCGCGATTAAACTGCTCTAAAGTGGCACCTTATTTGTGCCGCAGGCACAGGGGCAACGCGCCCGGAGGACGCGGAGGTTTCAACCCCGCTTTCTTTCTCAGCATGAGAAAGAAAGCGCCGTTGACGGTCGAAAGAAAGAATGGCAAAGGGGGATTTGCGTCGGAACAAACTACACATCCCTCACCCTGCCGCAAGCGGCAGGGTTCGTCCGTTTCGTTGTTCCTCCTTTTCCCGCACGAATCGCTTCGCTGGATTCGCGCGGGAGCCCCATCTTTGGAATCCCCTTAAAACGACCAAGAAGGGGGTTGCGACCCCCTTCTTGGATCATTCCCAGGGGTTTGGTTTGTGCAAAGCACATTTCAAATCAGCAAAAAACGCGATGCAGATGCGAATTGAACAGACCGGCGAGGTAGTCGAAATACTCTGCGCCTGTCTCGACTTCCATACGTCAAATATTCAACGGGCACTAACAGGAAGATGCCAAAGAACCAAAACACAAACCAGCGAAGCGTTTGTGTTTTGGAAAGGACGAGCAGCGCAATGGACGAGACCTGCCGCTTGCGGCGGGGCGAGGGATATGAAGCTTGCGAGGACGCTGCCCGAAGGGCGTTCCTTGACCGCCGGGGTAACGACAACACGCACAACGGAACGACCTGTTTTTCTGCGCGTCAGCGCTATTTCGCGGTCCCTGCGCCTCTTTTTTGCATACTTTTTTCTGGCAAGACAGAAATGGGACCAAACAGCAAACCAGCGCAGCGTTTGCTGTTTGGAGAGGACGAGCAGCGTAATGGACGAGACCTGCCGCTTGCGGCGGGGCGAGGGATATGAAGCTTGCGAGGACGAATGCCCGCGGAGCGACAGTTACAGCGTCGCTGTAAAAACGGCACCTCCGGTGAATCCGGAAAAGAGCCTCCCGCATCTTCCGGATGCGGTTTCCCGCGCGCTGTGCGCGCGGATAAAGAGTCACCCTTCGGGTGACGAATCGCTCCGCGTCCTTCGGGCGCGTCCCCTGTGCCTTCGGCACAGATGCGGTGTCACCCCTCTGGGGTGACGATTTTGCGCCCTCCGGCGCAGCCCCCTTCCCCCCTTCGGGGGACATGGGCGCTCAGCCGAGCGCCTTGCTTTTCTGATACGCCGCTTCGACCGCCTCCATGCAGGCAGCGCGGAAGCCGCGCTGCTCCAGCGCGCGGACGCCCACGATGGTGCTGCCGCCGGGGCTGCACACGTCGTCCTTGAGCTTTTCCGGATGCGCGCCGGTCTGAAGGACCATCTGCGCACTGCCGAGGAGCGTCTGCGCGGCATACTCCACCGCGAGGGCGCGCGGAAGCCCGCACGCGACCGCGCCGTCGGCGAGCGCCTGAACGAACATATAGGCAAATGCCGGTCCGCAGCCGGCAACGGCGGTCGCCGCATCGATCTGCTTCTCCGGCAGCTCGACGATCTGCCCCGCCTGCTGCATCAGAGCGTGGAACTCGGTGACATCCTCCTGCGCGGCAAGGCTTCCGCGGCAGAGCGAAATCACGCCGCAGCCGGTCGCGCAGGGCGTATTCGGCATGATGCGCAGGATACGCGTCTCCGGGAAGAGCTTCTCCAGCTTCTCCAGCGTGACGCCCGCCAGCATCGACACCAGCACGCAGCCGCTGCCGGGAAGGGCGCTCTGTAGCGTGGGCGTGACCTCTGCGAGCATTTGTGGCTTGACGCCGAGGAAGACAAAGCGGCTCTGCGTCAGGACCTCCTCTGCCGTACCGGCAGCGCAGCCGAGGCGCTCCGCCGCCGCGCGCGTATGCTCCGGCGTCTTACAGGTCAGGATGACCTTTTCTGCGCCGGCGGACTTGACCGCCGCCTGTGCCAGCGCGCCGCCCATATTGCCCGCGCCGAGAAAACCAGCCGTATAGCGTTTCATTTGACTTCCCTCCTCAGCGAATTTGTCCGTTTCCGGTGATGATATATTTGCAGGTACTGAGCGCATCGAGCCCCATCGGACCTCTGGCGTGCAGCTTCTGCGTGGAAATGCCCATTTCGCAGCCGAGGCCGAATTCGCCGCCGTCGGTAAAGCGGGTCGAGACGTTCACATAGACCGCCGCACTGTCGACCTGCATCGTGAACTGCCGCGCGTGCGCGGCGTTTTCCGTCACGATGGCGTCGCTGTGCCCGGTCGAGTGCCGCTGGATGTGGGCGATGGCGTCCTCCACGCTGTCGACGACGCCGACGGCGAGGATGTAATTGAGAAATTCCGTGTCAAAGTCCCGTTCACCAGCCGGCGTGCCGGGGATGAGCTTTGCCGCCCGCTGATCGAGGCGAAGCTCGACCGGGACAAGTCCCTGTGCCGCGCGGTCGTCGACGAGGGCTTTTTTGAGCATAGGAAGGAAGGCTCCCGCGATGTCCTTATGTACCAGGCAGACCTCCTCGGCATTGCAGACCGAGGGGCGGCTCGTTTTGGCGTTGACGATGATGCGGACCGCCTTCTCAAGGTCCGCCGCGTCATCCACATAGACGTGGCAGATGCCGGTGCCGGTCTCGATGCAAGGGACCGTCGCGTTTTCCACGCACGCGCGGATCAGCCCCGCGCCGCCGCGCGGAATGAGCAGATCGACCAGCCCCGAGGCGGTCATCAGCTCCGCCGCGCTGGCGCGGCTGGTGTCCTCGATCATATTGAGCATATCCGGGTTCCCGCCCGCAGCTTCGATACCGGACTTGAGCGCCTTGACGATGGCGGCGGAGGAGCGATGCGCCTCCTTGCCGCCGCGCAGAATGCAGGCGTTGCCGCTCTTGAGGCAGAGCGCCGCCGCGTCGGAGGTGACGTTCGGGCGGCTTTCATAGATGATGGCAACCAGCCCCAGCGGGACCTGCACCTTCTGCACGAGCATCCCGTTCGGGCGGGTGAACGACTCCAGAATGCGCCCGGTGTGATCAGGCAGCGCCGCGATGGCGCGCACGCCGTCTGCCATCCCGGCGAGGCGCGCGGTATCCAGCCGCAGCCGGTCGAGCATGACGTCGGAGATCGTGCCGCGCGCCGCGTCGAGGTCGAGCGCGTTTGCCGCGAGGATCTCATCCGCGTGCGCCAGAAGCTGCTCCGCCATGGCGCAAAGCATCCGGTTTTTCTCCGCCTCGGAGGCGTCACGCACGGCAGACCATGCGTCCTTTGTGATTTTCAGAATTTCCTGTGTCGTCATGCCTCTGCCCTCTTTCTCAGAAAACGTGTCCCGGCGGGCTTGCCCGCAGCGATGTCATACAGAAGCCCCGGCTTGACGCCGTTCGCGATGACCATCTCGCAGCCCGCCTCGGTCGCGATCTGCGCGGCGCGCAGCTTGGTCGCCATGCCGCCGGTGCCGAGGCTGGAGCCGCTGCCGCCGCCGAGCGAAATGATGTGCTCGTCGATTGCTTCCACGACCGGGATGAGCTTCGCGTCCGGATTTTTGCGCGGGTCGCCGTCGTAAAGCCCATCAATGTCGGACAGGAGCACCAGCAGATCGGCGCAGACCGTCGCCGCGACGACGGCGGAAAGCGTATCGTTGTCGCCGATGCCGAACTCTTCGGTGGAGATCGTGTCGTTCTCGTTGATGACTGGCAGCGCGCCGAGCTCCAGCAGGCGGTCGAGCGTGTTGTGGAAGTTTTCCTTCCGGATGCCGCCGTCCTCGATGTCGGGCGCGGTGATCAGAAGCTGTGCGACAGTGTGATTATATTCGGTAAAGAGCTTGTCATACAGATACATGAGCTCGCACTGACCAACGGCAGCGGACGCCTGCTTGGTCGGCGTGTCCTTCGGTCGCTCACGCAGATTGAGCTTCGCGAAGCCCATCGCGATGGCGCCGGAGGAGACGAGGATGATCTGATGCCCGGCGTTTTTCAGATCGGAGAGGACCTTGCACAGCTGCTCGACGCGCTGGATGTTCAGCCGCCCGGTCGGATGCGCCAGAGTAGATGTGCCGACTTTTACTACGATTTTCATGGCGATAGCCCCATTCATTAAAGTTATGAATATTATATCACAGCCGCCGGGGGGAAACAATCCTGATTTCCGCATTTTCGGCAGAGCCGTGCATAAGAATACAGCCCTTTCCGGCGCGCGTGAAGGACACGCCGGGGCGGGATTCATGATCCTATGAAAAAAGCCGCCTCCGGTCAAAGACGGAGACAGCGGTATCCCTTACCTCTCATGAGGGGCGGGACGACTTTACTATACGCTACGATAAAGCAAATTGCAAGAAAAAATTGTGCGGGATTCATATTTTTGTGAAATATGAGCCGCTTTCTCCGGCAGGCGGGGCATCATTCGTAGAATTTGCGCTCTTGACGCGCAGGCGCTTATCAGGTACAATCGGTGCATATTTTAATTTCCTGTTTTCGAAAGACAAATGTCAGCCGCACAGGAACGAATTTATAAGGAGGAACCGTTCATGCAGTCGAAAGAAAAAATCCCGGAATTGTTTGGAAGCAATGTTTTCAATGAGGCAGCCATGCAGCAGTACGTTTCGGGCTCTGCGTTCCAGGCGTGGAAGAATTGCCTTGCTACGGCAACGCCGCTGACGCTGGATGTCGCGAACGACATCGCCGACGGCATGAAGATCTGGGCGCTCGAGCATGGCGCGACGCACTTTACCCACTGGTTCCAGCCGCTGACCGGCGTGACCGCGGAAAAGCACGACAGCTTCATCCATCCCATCGGCGGCGGAAAGATCATCATGGACTTCTCCGGCAAGGAGCTGGTCCGCGGCGAGCCGGACGCATCGTCCTTCCCTTCCGGCGGTCTGCGCGCGACCTTTGAGGCAAGAGGCTACAGCGCGTGGGACCCCACCGCATTCGCGTTTATCAAGGACGGCAGCCTCTGCATCCCGACGGTCTTCTGCTCCTACTCCGGCGAGGCGCTGGATAAGAAGACGCCGCTGCTGCGCTCCATCGACGCGGTGAGCCGCCAGGCGGTGCGCATCCTGCGCCTGTTCGGCGATGAAAAAACGCAGAAGGTCTTCGCTCAGGTCGGACCGGAGCAGGAATATTTCCTGATCGACAAGGCGCTGTATCTCAAGCGCGAGGATCTGCGCCTGTGCGGAAGAACGCTCTTCGGTGCGAAGCCGCCCAAGGGGCAGGAGCTGGACGACCATTATTTCGGCTCCATCCGCCCGCGCGTTGCGGCGTATATGCAGGAGCTGGACGAGGAGCTCTGGAAGCTCGGCGTCCTGTCCAAGACCAAGCACAACGAGGTCGCCCCGGCCCAGCACGAGATGGCGCCGATCTATACCGACGCAAACTCCGCCAACGACCAGAATCAGCTCACGATGGAGATCATGAAAAAGGTCGCGGAGAAGCATGGGCTCATCTGCCTGCTGCATGAAAAGCCCTTCGCGGGCGTCAACGGCAGCGGCAAGCACAACAACTGGTCGCTCGCGACGGATACCGGCGACAACCTCTTCTCTCCGGGCAGCACGCCCAGCCAGAATGCGCGGTTCCTGCTCTTCCTGGCGGCGTTCATCAAGGGCGTGGACGAATATCAGGAGCTGCTGCGCAGCACGGTCGCGTTCGCGGGCAACGATCACCGCCTCGGCGCACAGGAGGCGCCTCCCGCGATCATCTCCATCTTCCTCGGCGAGGAGCTGGAGGCAGTCGTAGACAGCATCGTCGGCGACCACGCCTATACCGACCGCGCAAAGAAGAGTCTGCGCGTCGGCGTCGATGTCCTCCCGGCGATCCCGAAGGATACCACCGACCGCAACCGAACCTCGCCTGTGGCGTTCACCGGCAACAAGTTCGAGTTCCGCAGCCTGGGCTCCAGCCAGTCCATCGCCGGACCGAACACCGTCCTCAACACCATCATGGCAGAGGAGCTGCGGCAGTTTGCCGAGACTCTGGAAGGCGCGGAGGACTTCTCCGCCGCGCTGCATGAGCTGGTCAAGCGCGCCTTTACCGAGCATCAGCGCATCCTCTTCGGCGGAAACGGCTACGACGAAAGCTGGGTCAAGGAAGCGGAAAGGCGCGGGCTTGCGAACCTGCACAACACCGCCGAGGCGATCCCGGCGTACATCCTGCCGAAGAACATCCGGCTGATGACCAGCCACGGCGTCTACTCCGAGTCGGAGATGCGGGCGCGGCATGAGATCCACATGGAAAAATACTGCAAGGTCATCGGCATCGAAGCCGGGACACTGGTGGACATGGTCCAGCATAACATTCTTGGCGCAGCCTCGTCCTATGCCGACAAGCTCTGCCAGACCATCGCGCACAAGCAGGCGGCGGGCGTGTCCTGCCGGACGGAAAGCGCCCTCGCCGGGACGATCAGCTCGCTGTGCGATGCGCTGATGGACCGGATGCTCGATCTCAAGACCGCGCTCCAGAGCGAGCCGCAGACCTCCGAAGCGGAGCTGGTCGGCTATTATCACGACGTTGTGCTTACGAAGATGAACGGCGTGAGAGAGCTGGTAGATCAGCTCGAGCAGCTGGTCGACAAGTCCTATTGGCCGTATCCAAACTATACGGACCTTCTGTTCTCTGTCTGACAGAAAGCGCCGCCGAAAGGCGGCGCTTTTGTCACCCCGAAGGGGCGACGCCTGACCTGTGCCGCAGGCACAGGGGCTGCCGTGCCCGAAGGACGCGGGGCTTGTCACCCGAAGGGTGACACCTCATCCGCACACATAGCGCGCGGGGAACGTTTCAACCCCGCTTTCTTTCTCGTATGAGAAAGAAAGCGCCGTTGACGGTCGAAAGAAAGAATGGCAAGGGGGGGAGTTTCGATTCTCCCCCTTTGCAATCCCCTGTAATACTAATATCTTTTTAAAAAGATTGATAATTTATCAATCGTTGTTGTATAATGAACATGGTGATGAGAAATGAA
>CAKTVN010000063.1 GCA_934623545.1 uncultured Oscillospiraceae bacterium | reverse complement strand
CTGGTAGAGGGGCGCGGCGAGCGCATCACAAGGCTCCCGGACGCGCCGCAGATCTACTTCGTCGTCTGCAAGCCGGATTTCTCCGTCTCCACGCCGGAGCTTTACGCCGCGATCGACGAGACGGGCATCGACAAGCGCCCCGACCACAAGGCAATGATGGCGAACCTTCAGAAGGGTGAGCTGCTCGGCATCGGCGGAAGCCTCTGCAACGTCTTTGAGCCGCTTGTCATGAAGGAGCACTTCGACATCAACTACATCAAGTCCATGATGTTCACCTACGGCGCCTACGGCGCGCAGATGACCGGCACGGGCTCGGCGGTATTCGGCGTGTATGACTCGTTTGAATACGCGACTGTCGCGTGTACGATGCTCCGCGACAAATACGAGCAGGTCTTCCTGACCACCAACGTATAACCGAATAAAACACCGTCCATAATGCAGATATCTGCAAAAAGGACGGTGTTTTCTTATGAAAAAGCGTGTGATCTCCATCGCGGCGCTGCTGTTCGCGGCGCTGATGCTTGTCTCCGGGACGCTGGTGCAGGCAGAGCAGCGCCGCCTGGCGGAGAAGCTCATCCGGCTGCACGTCGTGGCAAATTCCGATTCAAGCCGCGACCAGCAGATCAAGCTGCGTGTGCGCGACGCGGTTTTGGAAAAGACGCAGGCGCTGCTGGACGGAGCGGAGGCTCCGCGCGAGACGCTGGCGGCAAATCTCGACGAGATCGCGCAGACGGCGGAGGACTGCCTTCGGTCGCACGGCGCGGAGACGCCAGTGACAGTGCGGCTCGGTAAGGAGCTGTTCCCGACACGGACATATGAGACCTTTGCGCTGCCGGCTGGGGTGTATGAGTCTCTGCGCGTGCGCATCGGCGCGGGCGAAGGACATAACTGGTGGTGCGTCGTGTTCCCGTCGATCTGCCTGACCGCCTCGATGGACGAGCTGGAGCTCGCGGCGCAGACAGCGGGCTTTACAGATGGGGAGATCAGGCTCATCACGGAGGCGGACGAGGGCTTTGTGCTGAAATTCCGCGCGGTCGAGCTGGTACAGAAGCTCAAAAATTTTTTGACGGGAGCGTAATAGCGCGATCAGCGGAGCGGGTGGAGCCCGGTCGCATCCAGACGCAAAACGCGCGTGCAGACCTCATCTATAAATTTCCGGTCGTGCGAGACGCTGAGGATCGCGCCGGGAAACTCCGCCAGCATCCGGCGGATGACCGGACCGGAGAGCGGGGAGAAGTTCCGTGTCGGCTCGTCGAGCAGCAGGACATTCGCGCCGGAAAGACTCATTTTGAGCAGCAGAAGCTTCGCCCTCTGCCCGCCGGAGAGCGCCCGGATCGGGTGCGACATCTCGTCCGTGGTATAGCGCAGTGCGCCGAGACAGGTGCTGACCCATGTCCGCTCGTCGGCGGAGCCGCTCCGGTTGAGAAGCTCGACAGGCGTGCAGTCGAGGTCCAGAAGCTCCTCATAATCTTGAGGCATATATTCCGCGCGCAGATCGGCGCGCTGCATCAGCTCCTGCGCGAGCAGCCGCAGGAGCGTCGTTTTTCCGGCGCCGTTTGCTCCGACGATGCAGAGCCGCTCCGGTCCCCGGACCGACAGGTCGATGTTTTCGGCAAGCGGCGTCCCGTCCGGCGCGCACAGGGCGTCCAGATGATACGACAGGACGGTCTTGCCCGCCGGGATGCCGCCGCTTTCGTGAAAGCGGAAGAAGATCGCGTCCTCCTGCTGCGGAAGCGCGGTCATTTGCTCGTCTTCTTTTGCAAAGCGGCGCTCCATCGACTTGACGGTGTGCATCTTCTTTTTCAGCAGCGCGGCGGTGTGCGGGTCCTGACGGCTGACGGTCGCCTGCGCGTAGGCGACGCTTTGCTCGATGCGCTGAAGCTTTTCGTCGCGCTGCCGCTTTTCGCGGCGGTCGCTGAGCGCCTGCTGCGCCTGGTGCGCAAACTGCCGTTTGCGCTGCGAAAGATACTGCCGGTAGGGCATCCGCGCGACAGTGCAGCGGGGCTTGGTCTTGCGCATGAGCTGCTCGATGTGGATGACGGTGTTTGCGGTCTGCTCGATCAGCGTCTCGTCATGCGAGATATAGAGCACGATGTGCTTCCATGCGCCGATGACGCGCTCCAAAAGCGCGAGCGTCGCGAGGTCCACGTCGTTGGACGGCTCGTCGAGCAGGAGGACCGTCGGCGCACCGGTCAGAATGCGCATGAGCTGCGCCTTGACCTTCTCCCCGCCGGAAAGCGCTCGCATCGGCTGCTCGCGGTAGAAAAACGCGGGCGAGACGCCGAAATCGGCGGCGAGGCGGCTGCGCGCGCCGGGCGTCAGATCGTTAAAGCCGTCGCCTTCAGAGAAAAATTCGTATACGCTTTTGTCCGCGTCCGCCGCCGGAAGCTCCTGCGGCAGATAGGCGAGCCGCTCGCTTCCCAGCACGCGCTCGCCGCGGCTTTCCGTGTACGACGCGACCAGACGCGGGTCGTAGATCCACTTCAGGAGCGTGGATTTTCCGTTGCCCTCTTCGCCGATGACGACCGCCTTGTCGCCGTCGTTGAGGACAAGGCTGAAGTCGTCCAGAAGAGTCTTGAGGTCCTTTTGATGGGTGATCGTCAGATTTTTGATCTGTAGCATATTTCCTCCGCTCCGGTCTGCGCATGGCATGAAAAAACGAGCCTGTCTTCTGCATACGCAAAAAACGGCTCGCAAACAGACCGATCGGGCGCACTCATAGAATGAGAGGCACATCCGGCTCGAAAATTTACGATAATCCAATTTAAGCGCACACAGACAAGCCCGCTGCCGCAGACCTGTTTTTCCGGTTTACTTAAATCAAATTATCAGTTGTTCATTTTCTCACCTTTCAGTCTTCAAAAGTTCAAAATACGCTGCGGTTCGAGCCACAGCTGTTTCCCTTATACCATATCCCGGCGCGGATGTCAACCTTGCGGATAGCGCAGGAAATATTCGTCGCTGCCCTCAAAGACGCCTGTCCGGGTAAAGCCGTGCCGCTCGTAAAAGCGCGCGGCGCGGACGTTTTCTTTGTGGCAGCCCAGCGCGATCGGACGGACGCCGAAGTCGCGGTAGACCTGCGCGATCGCCTGCTCCAAGATCGCGCCGCCGAGTCCCTGCCCGCGATAAGCCCGGTCGAGCACGAAGCCCATGAGCCGGTAAAACGGCTCTTTTCGCATTTCTTCCGGATCGGTCTCCCATGGGATGGCTTCGCCCAGCAGGAGAAGCCCCACATAGGCTCCGTCCGCCTTTGCAAGAAATGTGCGCCCGATGCAGCGGTGCGCATTGGCGTAGTCCGTCAGCTCCATCAGCGTCTGCGCCGTATCCACAAATGCCTCCGGGATATCCTCCCGCCGGATGGCACACGCATGATGGAAATTGCCGCGCGTCAGCGGCTCCAGTTCGATCGTCATGTGCGTTGCCTCCCATGCCCCGCCGGAGCGGGCTTTTTCTGCTCTGATCATAGCAGAAACCGCGAGAAAAGTCCATCCGGCGCAGGAAGTTTACAAATTGTTCAGCAGCGCCGCGCCGCGGGAGATTGAAAAAGCGCCGCTTCTGTGCTAAACTAAAACCAAATGCCGGTGTGCGGACTCTGCGCGCCGGCTTGCAGCAAAACAGCGGCGAACCTCGCCGCGGAAAGAGGCATGATCATGGACCAGAATCTGAACGGCGCGCAGCAGGAAGAAATGCAGGACGCCGTTTCCGCACAGGAGCAGGCGGCATCCGCAGCCGCGCAGCCGGATACCGAAGCGGCGTGCGCGCCGGAGGAAGAAAGCAATGCGTCGGCTTCCGCAAACGCGGAGGAGACTGCGCAGGCGCAGAATATAGGGGAGGCTGAGACGCAGAGCGCGGATGCAGCGCAGCCCACACAGGCAGAGCCGGAGAAGCAGCCGAAGAAGAGCGCGAAGCTCGGCGTCGCGCTGGCGGCGGTCGTCGCGTTGCTCGCGGTGGCGGCAATCTTCCTGGCGCAGGCGCTGAAATCCAACCGCGCGCCGGAAAATACAATTCCCGAAGCGCCGGACGCGTCCGTTTCCGAGCCGGAGCAGACCCCAGAGGAGCAGCCCGCTGAGCAGCCCGAGGCGGTCGACGGCGTGATCGCGCACACGAACGACAAGGGCTATATTTCCTACACCATGACTGCCGAGCAGGCGACGGACGAGGTCTTGCAGCAGCAGGTCGCCGACTGCGGCGACTGGACGCTCACGAACCGCGAGCTTTCGTATTATTACTGGGAGCAGTATTACACCTTCGTCAGCCAGTACGGGCAGTATGTGTCGTACATCCTCGACACGACCCTCGGGCTGGACGAGCAGCTCTGCGACGAGACGAACACCTGGCAGCAGCAGTTCCTGACGGCGGCATTCAAACGCTTCGGCATGGTCGCTGCCGTGTGCCAGGAGGCGGAGACAAACGGCTATACGCTCGACGAGGATGCGGAGCAGCAGCTCAGCGAAATTCGAGCCAATCTGGAGACGAGCGCAGCGCTCTACGGCTATGACAGCGCCGATGCGATCGTACAGGACGCGTTCGGACCGCATACGAACGCGGAGGAGTATATGCAGTTCGTCCGAAACAGTCTGCTGGCGTCGGGCTATCTCAACAGCCTTGTGGAGCAGATCGAGTACACTGACGAGGACCTCAGCGCCTATTATGACGCGCACGCGGAGGATTTCACGGCGCAGGGCATCGAAAAGGTCGACAAGCCCATGATCAGCGTCCGTCACATCCTCATCCAGCCCACCGAGACCGACGAAAACGGCGAATACACCGAGGAAGCCTGGGCGCAGGCGCAGACGGAAGCTGAGCGCATTTACGCCGAGTGGGAAGCAGGGGAGCGCACGGAGGACAGCTTCGCGCAGCTCGCCATGCAGTATTCCGTGGACGGCAGCGCATCAAACGGCGGCCTGTATGAGGACGTCTATCCCGGCATGATGGTCACGGAGTTCAACGACTGGTGCTTTGCCGACGGCAGAGCCGTGGGCGATTCCGGCATCGTCAAGACAAAGTTCGGCTATCACGTCATGTTCTATTCCGGCACGACGGACGAGATCTACTGGATCACCGCCGCAAAGCAGAGCTATCTGGACGAGCAGGCGTCTGCGCTCCTTGACGAGATCTGCAGCCGCTATCCCGTGACCTCCAACATGGATAACGCCGCCGTCTCGACCCTTCCGGGACAGGAAGCCGCTTCCGAAGAGGCTCCGGCAGACGAGGGCACGACCGAAGAGGCTCCGGCAGACGAGGGCACGACCGAAGAAAATGCCGCGGCGCAGGACTCCTCCACCGAGGAAGAAGCCGCGGAAAAGTAAACGCAGCCGAAGCATTCCGTTCTGAGATAATATTCTGAGGTAATTTATGAAAAAGAAAATGCTGTTTTTTGTCAACCCCCATGCAGGGCACGCAGAGATCCGCAATTCTTTGATGGAGGTCCTCCAGATCTTTTCCGAAGGAGGCTATGACATCACGGTCCATCCGACCGCCGCGCCGCGCGATCTGACGCATCAGATCGTCGACCATGGGGCGGACTTTGACCTGATCGTCTGCACGGGCGGAGACGGCACGCTCAATGAAGCCGTATCCGGGCTGATGCAGCTTCCGGCGGAGCGGCGCCCGACACTCGGCTATATCCCCGGCGGGACAGTGAACGACGTCGCCTCGACGCTCGGGCTTTCCAAGAACCCCGTCGCGGCGGCGAAGGACATCATCTCCGGGCGCGAGTTCGCAATGGACATCGGCTCCTTCGGCGACGACCGCTGGTTTGCCTATGTGGCGGCGTTCGGGCTGTTTACCGACGTCTCCTACGAGACGCCGCAGGAGGATAAGCGCGTGCTTGGAAGGCTTGCGTATCTGCTCGCGGGCGTGCGTGCGCTGGGCGATGTGCACCCCATCCATATGCGCGTGAGCTGCGGCGGGCAGACCGCCGAGGCGGATGTGATCGACGGGCTGGTGTGCAGCACGATGAGCGTCGGCGGCTTCAAGCCCCGGTCTGAAGATTTCGGCATCTGTCTCAACGACGGAAAAGCCGAGGTGCTCGTCGTCCCGGATTTTAAGAATCTGATCGATTTCAGCAACGCCGCAGGCTGCCTTCTGCGCGGCAATTTCCAGAACGAGTATTTCATCACGTATCAGACCGACTGCATCCGCTTTGAGTTTGACGAACCGGTCGCCTGGACGCTGGACGGCGAGTACGGCGGCGACCGGACAGAAGTGGAGATCCGCATCAACCGGCAGGCGATCCGCATCCTCGTTCCGCAATGACAGTCTGTCCGGGCACTGCGAAAGCAGCGCCCGGCACGTTTCAGAAGGAGTTTCTATGTCTGAGATCACGAAGCGCGCGCTCGAAGCCTCCCTCAAAAAGCTCTTGGCGGAAAAACCGCTGCATAAGATCACCGTCAGCGACATTGCCGCCGAGTGTGGTATCAACCGCATGACCTTCTACTACCACTTCAAGGACATCTACGATCTGGTCGAGTGGTCGTGCGAGGAGGATGCGCGCAAGGCGCTGGAGGGCAAAAAGACCTATGACACCTGGCAGCAGGGCTTTTTGCAGATCTTTGAGGCAGTGCAGGAAAATAAGGTCTTCATCCAGAACGTCTACCGCTCTGTCAGCCGCGAGCAGGTTGAGAACTATCTCTACAAGCTGACCTATCAGCTGCTCATCGACGTGGTGCATGAGCAGGCGGAGGGAATGTCCGTCCGCGAGGAGGATCAGGACTTCATTGCGACCGTCTACAAATACGCCTTTGTCGGGCTGATGCTCGACTGGATCAAGACCGACATGAAGGCGGACCCGGCGCTGATCGTCGACCGGCTCGCGACCGTCATACACGGCAGCATCGCCTCCGCGCTGGGTCGGCTGCGCACGGACAAGCCCGAAGAAGGGAGACAGGCATGATCCGTCTTTGCAGGGTGGATGGCAAAAACGTGTGGGAGCTGCTGCGGCTTGAGGTCGATGAAGCGCAGAAGGACTTTGTCGCATCCAACACAGAAAGTATCGTCGAGGCGTACACGACCGTCGCAGCCGGGGGCACGGCGCTGCCGTTTGGAATTTATGACGGTGAAACGCCGGTCGGCTTTCTTATGATCGGATACGGCGAGATCCCCGGCGAGGATGCGCCGTCCATCGCAGCGGGAAACTACAGCCTCTGGCGGCTGATGATCGACCGGCATGATCAGGGAAAAGGCTACGGTCGCGAGGCTGTCCGTCTGGCACTGGAATACATCCGAAGCTTCCCGGCGGGACCTGCGCGATGCTGCTTTCTGTCCTATGAGCCGGAGAATGCCGCTGCCGCAAAGCTGTACCGCTCCTTCGGCTTCCGGGAAACCGGCGAGATGGACGGCGATGAGATCATCGCTGCGCTGCCGCTGAGGGACATTTCATCAAACCCGCGCGAATGATAAAATTTCATACAATGCAGATGCCTGTGATAAGAACTTTATCACGGGCATTTTTCTGTTTATTGAACTTCCCGATAGAAAATAGTATGCTTTGACCATCAAAAGGAAAACATAATGCAACGTACAAAATCTACAGGAGGTCAATGATATGTATTATTCGAGCGGCAATTATGAAGCATTCGCACGTCCCCGCAAGCCCGCGGGCGTGGACAGCAAATCTGCCTACATTGTCGGCAGCGGTCTTGCCGCGCTGACAGCGGCGTGCTATCTGGTGCGCGACGCACAGATGAAGGGCGAACGCATTCACATTCTGGAAAAGGGACCGACGGCAGGCGGCGCGTGCGACGGCTGGAAGTTTGAAAATATCGGCTACGTCATGCGCGGCGGACGCGAGATGGACAACCATTTCGAGGTCATGTGGGACCTGTTCCACTCCATCCCCTCCATCGAGACCGAGGGCATCAGCGTTCTGGACGAGTATTACTGGCTCAACAAGGCAGACCCGAACTACTCTCTCTGCCGCGCCACCATCAATCGCGGCGAGGATGCACACACCGACGGCAAGTTCGACATCTCCGACAAGGGCGCGATGGAGATCATGAAGCTTTTCTTCACTCCGAACGAGGAGCTTCAGGACAAGAAGATCACCGACTTCTTCGACGATGAAGTCCTGAACTCGAACTTCTGGCTCTACTGGCGCACGATGTTCGCCTTTGAAAACTGGCACAGCGCGCTCGAGATGAAGCTCTATAT
>CAKTVN010000062.1 GCA_934623545.1 uncultured Oscillospiraceae bacterium | reverse complement strand
CGCAAACGGCTCCTTCGCCATCTGGATCTCCGCCGGGTCCGGATAGTTGAGCGGCGTGTAGACGTCAATCTCCGTCCCGTCGAGCTTTGTGACCTTGTAGACGACGTTCGGCGCGGTCGTGATGAGGTCCAGATTGTATTCGCGCTCCAGCCGTTCGAGGATGATCTCCATGTGCAGCAGCCCCAGAAAGCCGCAGCGGAAGCCGAAGCCCAGCGCGATGGAGTTTTCCTGCGTATAGCTCATGGACGCGTCGTTGAGCTTGAGCTTTTCCAGCGCGTCGCGCAGGTCGCCGTATTTGGAGCCGTCGGCGGGATAGACGCCGGAGAAGACCATCGGCTGCGCCTGCTTATAGCCGGGCAGCGCCTCAGTCGCGGGATCTTCGACCCCAGTGATGGTGTCGCCCACGCGCGTATCCGAGACCGTCTTGATCGACGCGGTCAGATAGCCGACCTCGCCCGCGCCCAGCGCCTCCGCCGGGCGCATCCCGAACGGATGCAGATAGCCGACCTCGACGACCTTATAGACCGCGCCCGTCGCCATCATCTGAATGTCCATTCCCGGCGTGACGGTGCCGTTGACCACACGCAGATAGACGATCGCGCCGCGGTAGGAATCATACTGGCTGTCAAAGATCAGGCATTGCAGCGGCGCGGTCCGGTCGCCCTTCGGGGCGGGCACGCCGTTTATCACCAGCTCCAGCACCGAATGGATGTTGACGCCGTTTTTCGCCGAGATCTCCGGCGCGTCCATGGCAGGCAGCCCGATGACCTCCTCGATCTCGTGCTTGACCTCCTCCGGGCGCGCCGCGGGCAGGTCGATCTTGTTGATGACCGGCAGCACCTCCAGGTCGTTGTCGATCGCGAGATAGGTGTTCGCCAGCGTCTGCGCTTCGATGCCCTGCGACGCGTCGACGACCAGCAGCGCGCCCTCGCACGCCGAAAGGCTGCGCGAGACCTCGTAGTTGAAGTCCACATGACCCGGCGTGTCGATCAGGTTCAGGACATAGGTCTCGCCGTTGTCGGCGTGGTATTGCAGCCGCACGGCGCGCGCCTTGATGGTGATGCCGCGCTCGCGCTCGAGCTCCATCGAGTCGAGCACCTGGTCCTCCATTTCCCGCTTTTCGACGGTGTGGCACTCCTCGAGCAGCCGGTCCGCCAGCGTGGATTTTCCGTGGTCGATGTGCGCGATGATGCTGAAGTTACGGATCTTCGATAAATCGGTCATAAAAGGAGGTCTCCTTTTCAGTTTGCAGTGTTTTCGCGCAGCGCCAGCTCATGGCTGCTCGACGCGGAGAAATAGGCGTTGAGAATGGGAATACAGACGTTTGCAAGGTTGCCGCCCTGTGCGCCCTTTTCCACATATACGGCGATGGCGATCTCCGGATCGTCCGCCGGGGCGTACAGCACGAACGACGCATGGTCCGAGCCGGAGTGCATATTGCCCCACTGCGCCGTGCCGGTCTTACAGGCGACGGCGATGGGATAATCGCCGAGATACTGCGCGGCGGTGCCCTTCTGCGCGACCCAGCGCATACCGGTCTTATAGCAGTCGATCGCCTCGTCCGAGATATCGAGCTTGCTCTCGACCGTCGGCTCGTGCTGCATGATGAGCTCCTGATAGTCCCACGAGACGACGCGGGAGAGGAACGTCGCCTTATAACGCGTGCCGTTGTTCGCGAGCGCCGAGGTATAGCAGACCATCTGCATGGGCGTGAACTTGTTATCGGACTGACCGATCGCCGCCTGAATGACGTCCGCGCCGTACCATCCGGCATCGGAGCCGGAATAGAGCGCTTCCTTCGTCTCCTTGTTCGCGCGCGTGCCGACGCTTTCCGGCAGCTCCACGCCGGTCGATTCGCCGAGCCCGAGCGCCTTCGCGACCACGTCCATCGGGTTCTTGCCGGTCTCCGTCATGTAGTTGTTGTAGGAAAGACGCCCGATCTCGTAGAAATAGTAGTTGCAGGATTCCTGAAGCGCCTCGCGCATATTGATCGTGCCGTGCGTCGCCTGGCTGCTCGTCCAGACGTAGCAGCGCGGCTCGTAGTTGTATTCCTTATAGTAGTCGTAAATGCCCTTGTCGGTGATCTCATAATACTCGCTGTAGCCGCCAAGGTCGATCGCGGCGATCGCCGTGACCATCTTGTAGATGGAGCCGGGCCAGTAGGTCGCCTGTAACACACGGTTGAGGAACGGACCGTACTCGCTCTGCGCGAGCTCCGCGTAGTCCTCGTTGACCGTCGCGAGATTGTAGGTCGGATAGCTCGCGCTGGCAAGAATTTCGCCGGTCTTCACCTGCTGGACGACGACCGCGCCGCCCTCGGCGTCCTTGCCCTCTTTTTTGCGTCCGGCGCCGTTTTCGCGCAGATCCAGAATGACCTTTTCCAGCGCATCCTCGGCGACCGCCTGAAGCGAGATGTCGATGGTCAGCTCCACATTGTTGCCCGGCTGCGGGACCTTAGAGAAATACTCCTCCAGCACCTCGCCGTCGGAGGCGACGGTCGTATATTTCGTGCCGCTCGCGCCGTGCAGGTAAGACTCGAATGCCTTTTCCACGCCGTCCTTGCCGACGAGCGCGTTCATGGCGTAATTCTGCTCCTTATACTGCGCGTATTCCTCGCGGTTCATCGCGCCGATATAGCCCAGCAGATGCGCGGCATACTGCGTGTGGTACTCGCGCACCGTGCCCGTCTCGACGATGACGCCGGGCACGCCCAGCTCCATCACCGCAGCGAGGTCCTCTGCGCTGACGTCGGTCGCCAACGTATAATTTTCCATACCCACATCCGGGACCGAGCGCAGCTCCAGCTCATAGCGGATGGAGATGACCTTATAGATCTGCTCCTGCGTCCACTCCGCCGGGAGCTTGTACGCCTTGCGCAGGTTTTTCATCAGCGTCTGCGCCGAAATATCGAGGTCGTAGTCGCGGTTTGCCAGGAACGTGCGGAAATAGCCCTGCCACGAGCTGTCGAGCGCGTCCATGTTGTAGTCATAGGGAAGCTCCGGCGTCACCGGGAAATGCGATTCGTAGCGGATGCCGAGCGAATCGCACAGCTCCAGCAGCTGAAGCAGCTTCTCGTTCGGCTGCTCGCTGTTGAACAGCACGAAGTTGATGATCACCAGATTGTAGCTCGCGCGGTTGGAGACCAGAATGTTTCCGTTGCGGTCGAGGATGTTGCCGCGCGCCGCCTCGACGGTGGTCATGTACTGCATGGAGTCCGCATCGGCGGTCACGAGCCCGTTTTCCGGCTCGACCACCTGCAATTTGTAAAGCCGCAATGCGAAGACGCCCACCAGCAGCGCGACCAGACAGACAAAAATGACCGTCCGAAAGCGTGTGATCCGTCCCATCGGTTATTTTCCCACCTTTCTGATCGCCCATGCCGGAAGATACACCGCCGGAAATGCCAGCATGGACAGCCCGATCTGCCGCAGCAGGATCGTCCAGCCCTCGCCGCCCGTTCCGCCGATGTAGCGCTTGAACAAAAACAGCAGCGTCTGCATGACGCACAGCGTCAACAGGCACATCATGCCCGCCGAGAGGAAATTCCGGTTGAGATAGCGATCACAGAGATAGCCTGCCGCCAGCGCGCAGACCGTACACAGCAGGATGAGCATCCCGCCGCCGTCGCCGCCGCTCAGGCACCAAAAGGTCCCTGCCGCGAGACCGAACACGCCGCCCTCTTCCGCGCCGCCGTGCATCGAGATGCACGCGACGGCGACCGGGATCAGGCAGAGCTTCGTGCCGAAATAGCGCGTTCTGCCGAACACGACGTCCTGCAGGACCATGACCGCGAGCAGAAGGAGCCCATAGAGCGCCCACATGAGGAGCTTCCTGTATTTTTCCCGCATGGCTGCGCCCCCTTTCCTCCGGCTTCGTCTGGCTTACTGATTGTTGAACTGTGTGATGATGAAGATCTGTTCGAGGCTCGCAAAGTCGCACGAGGCTTCGATCGTCGCGTATTTCGCAACGCCGGTCTCGTCCAGCCCCACGTTCGTCAGGTAGCCCAGCAGCAGCCCGCGCGGATAGAGCGTCGAGCCGGTCGTGACGACCTGATCGTCATTTTTCAAGATCGCGTCCGTCGGCAGATAGTTCATGCGCAGCACGCTGCTGCCGTCGGAAAGATAGGTGCCCTGCACCACGCCGGTATAGCCCGAGGAGGCGATCGACGCGCTGATCTCAAGCGAGGAGTCCTGCACCGTCGTGATCGTCGCCCAGTTCGCGCCGACCTCGGTCACGAGTCCGACGACCTGCCCGTTCTCCGTGATGGCGCACATTCCCTCCTCCAGACCCGCATTTGCGCCCTTGCCGATGGTAAAGGCGCTGCGGTAGTTCGAGGCGTTCCACGAAATGATGTACGCTGATACGAGGGAATAGTCCTCATGCTCCTCCGTCAGCTTCAGCAGCAGCTTCAGCCGCTCGTTCTCGCGCTGATAGGTCTCGGCGGTGCGCACATCCTCCTCCATCGCGAGGATCCTGCGCTCCAGCTCCGCGTTCTTCGCCTGAAGCGACTCATAGGAGAACAGATAATTATAATACTGCTCCGCCTGCCGGTCGATCGCCGCAACGCCGCTGCGGATGGGGGAGAGGATCGTCCCGATCACGTTCGTGAAAAACGGCGTGCCCGAAATGACCGCCGCCGCCACAGAGACCAGAAGCGCCAGAATGACCGCCAAAATCAGGATCGTCTTGACTCTTGGGGACCAGAATTTCTTTTTCAAAGAATCACTCCAATCTGCTTCCCTTGCCCGGAAGAGAAAATGGTACGGCGCGGCGCGAACGGGCGTGCCGCCCGGGTGCCTCAGCACCCGAGGATCTCGACGCCGCAGCCGCGCAGCATCTGCGCCAGCGTACATACCGGAAGCCCCATCACACAGAAATAATCTCCGTCAAGGTGCCTTACAAAGATCGACGCCCGCCCCTGGATACCGTAGGCGCCCGCCTTGTCCATCGGTTCGCCGGTCGCGACATACGCCGCGATCTCACGCTCAGAAAGCGCGCGGAACTCAATGCCCGTCCGCACGACGCAGCTTTGCAGCTGCGCGCCCTTCAAAACCGTCAGCCCCGTCATGACCTCGTGCCGCCGCCCCGACAGCAGCCGCAGCATCCGCGCGGCGTCCGCCTCGTCCTTTGGCTTGCCGAGAATTTTCCCGTCTATGACCACGATCGTGTCCGCGGCGATGATGATATCCTCCGCGCCGCTGACCGCCGCGATCGCCTTCGCCTTTTCCGCGCCGACGCGGGCGACCTCATCCTCCGGCGGGAGCGCCGGATCCATCGTTTCGTCGATGTCGGCGGTATGTATGGTAAATTCCACGCCCAGCAGCTTCAAAAGCTCCTGCCGGCGCGGGGACTTGGATGCGAGAATGATCGCCATGACGGCGCCTCCTTTTTATTCTACTCCTCTGGAGTAGAGCCCTCTCGTATAGCTTCCGGCGTCAAACACGCCGCCGTTCTGATACTGATACAGCACCGTGTCGATCTCACCGGGATTTTCCGTCGTAAATGCCAGCCGCAGCGCCCAGAGACCCATGCCGCGGAAAGCGTCCTTCTTGTCGATCAGGTACATCTTTTTGCCGTTATAGAGCACGCTCCGGCACGTCCCCGGGTCCCTGAGCACCGGGAACTCCTCGCCCATGCGGTCAGTCAGCTTGACAGGCGCCGCCGCGTCGCACGAGCAAGCGCCGGTGCGGTTGCGGATGATGCAGTTTTCCGTCAGCATCAGCGGCAGCCGCCCGTAGATCAGAACCTCCGATGGCACTGCCTTTGAGATGTCCCGGATCTGCGGCAGCGTCAGCTCAAACGACAGCAGCTGCGAATCGAGCCCCTGCGCGCGCAGATAGTGCATCGCACGGGAATTGAAAATATTGAGCCCGAAATCGCCGCGCACCGCAAAGCCCGCCGCCTTCGCAATACGGACCTGACCGAGGTTCCCGACCAGCAGCTGGCGCACGCCCATGCGGTAAACGTCGCGCAGCTGCCCGGCAATTTTCTGGTTGTCCTCGCTCCAGAACACCCGCGGCAGGATCGCCGCGAGCTGCGTCTCCACGCCGAGCATCCCCGGAAGCTCCGGATGCTCCACAAGCTCCTCCAGCGGCACATAGAGCACCGCCGGGCGCATCGCCAGCATTCGGGACGTGATCTGTGCCGCCTGCCGCACGGAGACGGTCAGCTGCGGCTCGCCGGTCATGCCGTCATAGAGCGCCGGGCGGTTGTACGCGCCGAGCCGTCTCTGCGGCGCTCTGCCGCGCTGCGCCGTCAGCATCGCCACTGCGTCGCGCCGCATGGCGTTGATCGCGGACGCCGGGAGCATCAGCCCCGGGTCGATGACCGCGCGCACCATCGCGCAGGCGTAGGGCGTGCCGCCGGTCTTGCCGAGGCGGTCGCTCAGTTCCTCCTCGGTCAGCGAGCGGACCTGCGCCTCCTGCGGGACAGGTCCCATGACCTTGCAGACGTGACCGTCATCATCCTCCACCGCGAGCTGCGCCGGCTCGTCCCGGCGGATCATCGCGTAAAGGCGGACGGGAATGTGTCTGGCTTCGCCGGACTCATAGGTCGCGCGCGCCGCCTGAAACAGCTCGCGGTTGTCCTCGGGCTCCTGCCGGGTGCCGAACATTTCCGCACCTGTTTTGCCCTCATAATAGCCCTGCGTGAAGCCCTGACGCGAAAACGCCGCCTCCAGCTGGCGCAGATCGTCTTCCGTCACGCGCTTGCCATCCAGCGCAGCGCGGTATGCCTTGGTCACCACCGCGACATACTCCGGGCGCTTCATGCGCCCCTCGATCTTGAGCGAGCTGACGCCCAGCCGCCGCAGATCGTCAAGATATTCCACAAGGCAGTTGTCCTTCAGACTCAGCGGGTAGCGGCTCGGCTCGAACCGCCCGTAGCCATACGGCAGGCGGCACGGCTGGGCGCATTGCCCGCGGTTGCCGCTTCTTCTGCCGATCACGGAGGACAGATAGCACTGCCCGGAATAGCACATACACAGCGCGCCGTGGACGAATACCTCAATTTCCACGGGGCTTCTGCGGCAAATGTGCGCGATCTCGTCGCGCGAAAGCTCCCGCGCGAGGACCACACGGCTCACGCCGAGCTCCGCCGCCTGCTGCACCCCCTCGAGCGAGTGGATGCTCATCTGCGTCGAGGCGTGGATCGGCACCTCCGGCGCGATCTCGCGGCAGAGCGCCACGACGCCGAGGTCCTGCACGATGAACGCGTCCACGCCGAGCACTGCCGCTGTGCGGACCACATCCGCTGCGCGCGCCATCTCCCGGTCGCAGACCAGGGTGTTGAGCGTCAGATGGACCTTTACCCCGCGCACGTGGCAGTAAACGATCGCTTCCTGAAGCTCGTCGACCGAGAAATTCCGCGCCCCCATCCGGGCGTTGAAGGCATCATATCCAAGATAAACCGCATCGGCGCCATTTTGTACGGCGGCGCGCAGCGCCTCCATCGAGCCAGCGGGAGACAGCAATTCCATCATAAGACCGTTCCTTTGCCTGTACTTTTCGCGCCGGTCGCTTCCAGCGCATAAAAATCCGCATACAGTATACCACAAGATGCGCAGACAGGAAAGCCCCCGCCGGAAGAAAATTGTAAACCTTTTGTATCCGGTCTGAAGGTGTGCCGCTTTCTCCGGTTTTCCGCAGCGGGAGGTTCTGAAAAACGCGGATACGCAGAAAAAATCTGCGTATCTCAGGGCGAAAAGCCTTGACACCGGTAGGCGGATATGCTATTATCGTAGAGCTGATTTTATGTCGGCTGTCCGCGGGTGTAGCACAACGGCCAGGGCACCAGCCTTCCAAGCTGGGGACGCGGGTTCGATTCCCGTCACCCGCTCCAACCATGCGCCAGTAGCTCATTCGGATAGAGCAACTGCCTTCTAAGCAGTAGGTGGGGGGTTCGAATCCCTCCTGGCGTGCCATGCCGGATCTCCGGCGGCGGCATTTGCCGCGAGGAAATGAATATGGTGGGTGTAGCGTAGTTGGTTAACGCGTCAGATTGTGGCTCTGAAGACCGAGGGTTCGAGTCCCTTCACTCACCCCATTTCTTTTTCTATACAGGATTTTTGCCGATACGCATAAATGGGGATGTCGCCAAGCGGTAAGGCACAGGACTTTGACTCCTGTATGCGTAGGTTCGAATCCTGCCATCCCTGCCATATGACCCGCTAGCTCAG
>CAKTVN010000061.1 GCA_934623545.1 uncultured Oscillospiraceae bacterium | reverse complement strand
TTGCAATCCCCTGTAAAACGACCAAGAAGGGGGTTGCGACCCCCTTCTTGGATTTTTCCCAGGAGTTTGGTTTGTGCGATAGCATATCCAAACCATCAAAAACGCGATAACGATGCGTATTAGACAGTCCGGCGTGGTAGTCGAAATACTCTGCGTCTCTTTCGAATTTCATACGTCAAATATTCAACGGGCGCGAACGGAGCGACCCGTATTTTTTATCGTGCGCTCAGGAAACCCGAATTGACGATCGCCCGAAGGGCGTTCCTTGACCTGAAGTGTAACGGAAATACGTAGAATGTCGCGACACGCCTTTTCGCGCGTCAGCGCTATTTCGCGTCCCCTAGCACTCTTTTCTCCACCATCTTTTCTCTTGCGAGAGAAAAGATGGTGCCGCCGGAGGCACAGTTACAGCGTCGCTGTAAAAGCAGCGCCTCCGGTGCATCCGGAGAAAATAGCTTACTCACTTTCCAAAGTGAAACAATCCCTTCTTCTCATAGGGCTTGCACTCAAAACCAAGCACACGGTAGCCGGTGGGCTCGAGCGCGGAGCGGACGGCGGCTTCCTCCAGCGGGGTCTCGCTCAGAATGACGCTCTCCCCTTTTGTATGGGACGAGGTCACTTTTTTGACGGTGAACGCCTTGCGGACGGCGTCGTTGATATGGCTTTCGCACATGGAGCACATCATGCCGTCGATCTTGACAGTGGTCTGATACATCGAAATACTTCCTTTCCTGGGTTGCTGCTTTTCGGTTCAAGTGCCTGAACCGAGGGCGGAAGGCAATGCCGCCTTCTCATGAAAGCGGCATATGTCGTTATTGGAATCATATCTCCTTTTGCCGGGAATGTCAAGGGCTGCGAGAGGCTGCGCGAAATTATTCGGCAGTCTCCTCCGCTGCGGGCGCTTCCTCGACGGGAGCGGCTTCCGCAGCCGTCTCGGCAGGCGCTTCCTGGGCAGGAGCGGCTTCCGCTTCGGCAGGTGCGGCGGACTCTGCGGACGGCGCTGCGGGGGCTGTGCCCTCGGCGGGGTCGTCCTCGTCGGCGAAAAGCTCACGCTCGGCGGCTGCCTCGATGGAGTGGCGCAGCGCAGCCTCGCGGCGCTCCTTTGCCTCAGCGGAGAAGCAGGGCGGATCGGCGACGGTGATGGTCAGCGCGGTCTCGCCGTCGGCGCGCTTGCGCTTGTAGATGCCGAGCAGGAGCGAGCTGTAGCTGAAGTCGCCGTTCGGATCGATTTTAAGCTCATAGGGGATCAGACTCGCGGCGAGCGCGGCGGCTGCGCCGATCAGGATTCCCTTTTTCGTAGATTTTTTCATAGGAAAGCCTCCAAAATACAGTTTTATCTTCTTTTTTATCTTCGATAGCTGCATCATAGCAGTTTTAACGGAGAATGTCAATCGATCGAGTGGATATCCGGAAGCTCTGAATAAATGCTCGAGTGCATTCGCCGAGAGATTTTGGTTCAAGGCAAGATTTGAAAAACGCAGGAATACTTTGTGTATTTCAAGTTTTTCAAACCGCAGCATTGGGGCAAAAGATCCGGCGAAGACCGAAGAGGATTTATTCGGAGGTTCCGTAATAACGATGCGGCGCCGCACTTCCCCAAATGCGGCGCCGCCGGTTCGCTTCAGAGGTATGGTATGGGCGCTTACACCTGTATCTTACCAGACGCGCCGGGGCGGCGCAAGCCTCCCCGGGGGATGAAATTACAGATCCGGGTCGAATTTCTCAAAAATCGGGATCAGTCCCTCGGCTTCCGCCGTGAGAAGGTCTTGCTTACTGCGGATGGTCCACGAGACGCCCTGAATGCCCCAGAGCTTCAGGCAGAGGGCGTTGCTGAAGAAAGCGCGGTCTTCAAATTTGAAGGCGATGAAGTCCGGGCGACCGATCACGTTGCCGACCAGACTCGCGGCGAGCACCGAACGCACCGGGTCGAGCGCGCCCTTGTCCTTCAGGAAATTCTCGGCGAGTTGACCGCGGCAGATGCCGGGGCGCAGATCCCGCACAGCAGCGACTGCGGCGGGGTCAAAGGACTCGATGCAGAACACGCCCTTGTAGGAATCGAGCCGCTCGCAGACCGCCTTTGCAAGAGCAAACTGGTTGCCGCCGGCGCACTTGAGCTCGATGATGAGCGGCGTTGTGGTCTCAAACAGGGCGAGCACCTCATCAAAGAGCGGAATGCGCTCCTGCGTGCCCTCGAGACGGTAGTTGTCCAGCTCCGCAAGGGTGAGGTCCTCGATGTTCACGTCGGCGCCTGCGGTGCGCAGGAGGCTGGAATCGTGGATGACGGCGAGCGTGCCGTCCTTCATCAGATGCACGTCCAGCTCCGCGCCCCAGCCCCGCTCGACCGCGCGGCGGAAGGCAGGCATGGAGTTTTCGGGGATCGTGGGCTTGTCGTGATAGCCCCGGTGCGCGAAGCGGTATTTGCGTAGAATTTCAAGGTCTGGATGTCTGGTCCTGCCGTGCAGGCAGAGCGTATAGGCGGCGGTCGTGAGCGCCGCGGCTTTCAGAAGAGAATGCTTTTTCATAAAATCAGTCCTCCATGTCCTCAAACGCTTCCAGTCCCTTCTTGGCGGACGCCTTGACGTCGCCGTGGCGCACGAAGAGCATCGTGACGAACGACAGCGCGACGAACAGCGCCGCATACGGGAAGAGGATCTGGTAGCTGATGTTGTGCATCAGGGTGCCGGCGAGCACGGGCGTGACGACCTGCGCCGCCATGGACGCCGTGTAGTAATAGCCGGTGAATTTGCCGATGTCGGAGCCCTTGCACATCTCGACGACCATCGGAAGAGAGTTGACGTTGATCGCCGCCCATGCAAAGCCGACCAGCGCGAACACGACGAACATGACCGGCGTGATGGTATCATACGCGGTCGTCAGCACATAGCCGGAAGCGAAGCAGGCGGTCAGCAGGACGATGCCGATCTGGATGGTGCGGCGGCGTCCGATCTTCGCAGCGATCGAGCCGATGGGGATGTAGGAGACGATGGCGCCGGCGGTAGCGATCAGCAGGCACTGCGACGCGCCGCCGAGCTCCTGCCCCATGACGTTCTTGACGTAGACGGTGAACCACGTGGTGACGCCGTTATAGCCGATGAACCAGAGCGCGATGGAGGCAAGCAGGAACAGAAGGCTCCGCTTGACGGACTTCGGAAGCTGCTCGTTGCCGCTGCCGTCGTCGACGGCGAGGTTCCACTCCGGATGCTCCGCCTCAAGGCTGCGGTTCTCCTCCGCCAGCTTTGGCTCCTTGACCGTCAGGAAGAGGATGCCGACGGCGAGGAACATCACGGCGGAGACGACCAGAAACAGCGGCTGATAATTGACGTGCTCGCCGAGCGCCTCGAGCTCCTTGACGCGCCCGTTGGGATAGAGCACCGCCGCGACGCCGAGATACAGGATGCCGCCGACCGCGCCCATCAGGTTGATGATCGCGTTGCCGCGCGAGCGCAGCGGCTTCGGTGTGACGTCGGGCATGAGCGCGACTGCGGGGCTGCGGTATGTACCCATCGCGACGAGCAGAAGTCCCAGCACGACGACGAACGACGCAAGCTTCAGCGGCGACGGCGCGGCAGCGTAGCTGTTATCCAGCAGCGGAAGAAGGTTCATCAGAATGATGGCGCAGCCGGTGCCGAAGAGGATGAACGGCATCCGCTTGCCGATCCTGGTATTGGTGCGGTCGGACAGCGAGCCGAAAAACGGCAGCAGGAACAGCGCGAGAATGTTGTCCGCCGCCATGATGACGCCGGAATAGGTCTCGTTCATGTGGAAGGTCTCGGTCAGGATGAGCGGGACGACGTTGTCATACATCTGCCAGAACGCGCAGATCGACAGGAACGCCAGACCGACGAGAATGGTGCGCTTGTTATTAAGCTTCATAGATTTGCTTCTCCTTCTCTTTGTTCTTCTTGCATGGTGTTGAGTACTTCCCGGATATTCTTGAAAATCCAGGTGGGATGAACGCCGGAGGCTTCAATGTCGGCTTCGGTGCCGTCGCCGGAGAGGACGAAGACCGTATCGACTCCGGCGTTGACGCCGCAGGCGATGTCGGTATAGATACGGTCGCCGACGATGCAGGCAGCCTCCTTTGGAAGCCCGGTGCGTTCGAGCGCGAGATAGATCATCTCGGGCTGCGGCTTGCCGATGATCTTCGGACGCCGCCCCGTCGCGGTGTGGAGCATTTCGATGAGGCTGCCGCAGTCCGGCGCGAGACCGTACCACGCCGGGCAGACCGGGTCTGGATGCGTGGCAATGTACTCCACGCCGCGCCCGAGGAGAATGCAGCAGTCCTCAATTTTCCGATAGGTCAGCTCCGTGTCGTAGCCGAGGAGCAGAACGGAAATATCATCGCACAGCGTATCGCTCACGCGAAGACCGGCTGCACGGAGCTGGGACTTGAGCGATTCGGTCCCACAGACGTAATACAGCGCATCCGGCGCGGTTTTCAGAAGATGGACGACCGTCGCGTCGACGGAGGTCAGAAAATCCTCGGGCTTTGAGGCAATGCCGAGCCGCGCGAGCTTCTGGATATAGGCGTCGGTCCCGCGGGAGGAGTTGTTGGTCAGAAACAGATACTGCCCGCCGTGCGCGCGGACGTAGTGCAGAAAATCCAGCGAGCCGTCAAAAAGCGTCTCGCTGAGGTAGATCGTGCCGTCCATGTCGAGCAGGAACAGGCGTTTTTCAGATAGCTTTGTCAAAATGGGACCTCCGGGAATAGGATGGAACTATTATATCGCAGAAGCACGGATTTTGCACTCAGTTTTTGAAATTTGACACAGGTTTGACAAACTGCGCGAAAACGCGGTAAAATAGGCGAAAACGAAGGGAGGCGCGCGGAATGGAAAAATTGCCGGAACAGCTGCCGAAGCTGCTTTTGCAGTGGTACGCGCAGGGGCATCGCGAGCTGCCGTGGCGGCAGGACCGCGAGCCGTATCACGTCTGGCTGTCGGAGGTCATGCTCCAGCAGACGCGCGTGGAGGCGGTCAAGGGCTATTATACGCGGTTTCTCGCAGAGCTGCCGGACATTGCGGCGCTCGCCGCGTGCGAGCCCGACCGGCTCGCGAAGCTCTGGGAGGGGCTGGGCTATTACAGCCGGATGCGGAATCTGCAAAAGGCGGCAAGGCGCATCATGGACGAACACGGCGGCGCGTTTCCGCAGGAATATGCCGAAATTCGCGCGCTGCCGGGGATCGGAGACTATACGGCGGGTGCGATCGCCTCGATCTGCTTTGAGCAGCCGGAGCCGGCGGTGGACGGAAACGTGCTGCGGGTGCTCTCGCGCTGTATGGACGACGCCGCGCCGGTGACGGAGGCGTCGGTGCGGAAGGAATATGCCGCGCGGCTGCGGGAGATCTATCCAGAGGGGTGCTGCGGAGCGTTTACGCAGAGCCTGATGGAGCTGGGCGCGACGCTCTGCGGACCGAACGGCGCGCCGGAATGCGGGCTCTGCCCGCTGCGGACGCTCTGCCTTGCGAGCACGCGCGGCACGCAGCTCCTGCGTCCGGTCAAGGCGCCGAAAAAGGAGAAGCGCGTGGAGGAGAAGACGGTCTTCATCCTGCGCTGCAGCGGCGCGGTGGCAGTCTGCCGTCGCGGGGACAAGGGGCTCCTTGCCGGGCTGTGGGAGCTTCCGAACGTCGAGGGGAAATGCACCGCACAGGAGGCGCTGCGCCTCGCGGAGCAGTGGGGCGCGCATCCGAGGGAGCTGGTCAAATCGCTGGAAAAGGTACATATTTTCACCCACATCCGCTGGGAAATGCGGGGCTTTTACATCGAATGCGCAGAAAAATGTCCGCGGTTCGAATGGGTCGACGCGGAGCGGTTTCAGAAGGATATTGCGCTGCCGACGGCGTTTCGGCAGTTTTGGGAGATGGATCTGTCCCCCGAAGGGTGACACCCTTTTGTGCCCGGAGGGCACAATGCCGTGCCCAGAGGGCGCGGGGCTTTTGTCACCCGAAGGGTGACACCTTATCCGCACCAAAGGCGCGGGGGAACGATTCAACCCCGCTTTCTTTCTCAGCATGAGAAAGAAAGCGCCGTTGACGGTCGAAAGAAAGAATGGCAAAGGGGGAGTTTCGATTCTCCCCCTTTGCAATCCCCTGTAAAACGACCAAGAAGGGGGTTGCGACCCCCTTCTTGGATTTTTCCCAGGAGTTTGGTTTGTGCGATAGCATATCCAAACCATCAAAAACGCGATAACGATGCGTATTAGACAGTCCGGCGTGGTAGTCGAAATACTCTGCGTCTCTTTCGAATTTCATACGTCAAATATTCAACGGGCGCGAACGGAGCGACCCGTATTTTTTATCGTGCGCTCAGGAAACCCGAATTGACGATCGCCCGAAGGGCGTTCCTTGACCTGAAGTGTAACGGAAATACGTAGAATGTCGCGACACGCCTTTTCGCGCGTCAGCGCTATTTCGCGTCCCCTAGCACTCTTTTCTCCACCATCTTTTCTCTTGCGAGAGAAAAGATGGTGCCGCCGGAGGCACAGTTGCGGTCTCACCGCAATCACGGAACTTCCGGTGAAATCGGAAAAGAGGTGTCACCCCTCTCGGGGTGACAAAAGCTCACCAAGCTCCGCTGCATTTTCCAAAATCACATCCGCGCCGTTCTGCGCGAGCGCCTCGCGGCTGCGGTAGCCCCATGCCGCGCCAGCGGCATAGAAGCCCATTTTTGACGCAAACTCCATGTCCGAGTCTCCGTCGCCGAGGTACAAAATTTCCTCCGGCGCAAGCGCGAGCGCCGCGCAGAGCGCCCGTCCCGCGTCCGGCGCGGGCTTGAGCGGACGCGTCCCGTTGTTGCCCCAGACCAGCCGGAAGGGCGCGTCCGGGAAGAAATGCGCGATGATCTTCCGCGTCGTCGTCTCTGTCTTGTTTGACAGCACACCGAGCGTATAGCCGCTTTCCGTGAGCCTCGCGATCAGCTCCCGGATGCCGGGAAAGACCGCCGTCTGCTCCGCGCAGTGCTCCGGATAATAGGCGAGATAGAACGCCAGCACCTGCTCAAATTCTTCCTCCGCCGTCCCCTCTGGGACCGCCTGCCGGACCAGATTGCGGATGCCGTGCCCGATGAACGCACGGTAATCCCCCAGCGGGCGCTCCGGCATCGCAAATTGCCGCAGCGCGACGTTGGCGCTCGCGCCGAGGTCCGGCACCGTATCGAGCAGCGTCCCGTCCAGATCGAAGATCACCGCGCGCACGCCCTGCGGGCGCTTGCCTGTCCTTTGTATCATAATTTTCGCTCCTGTTATGTTCCGAGCCGCCGCGCAAAGCGCGGCGGCTCTGTGCTTCCGGTTATTTTTTCTTTACGGTCGCCTTGACGACACGCGCGATCGCCGCGCTGAGCACGGCGTTGATGCCGAGCTCCACGAAGAAATTCACGCCGATCACGACCACGAACAGCACCGTCAGCACATTGCTGCCCCAGGCGTTGTCCGCCGCGATCTTCATAAGCCCGCCGCGCATGACCGTCAGCATCGACAGCGCGAACACGCCTGTATTGACGACCGGGCAGACCAGCGCAGAAACGATGCAGCCCAGCGTCACGCGTTTTTGCAGCGCCCGGTACACCCATCCGGAGACCGCGCCACACAGCGCACCCTTGACCAGGCAGGTCGCCGCCGTCCAGAACGGGCTAAAATTCCACAGCGCCGCCGTGAACCAGTCGGTCCCGTTGATGCCGCCGGAAAGCGCGATCACGCCGAATACGGCGCCGAGAAACGCGCCTGCCGCCGGTCCGAAGACGATCGCGCCGATCACGATCGGCACCAGCACCAGCGAAAACGGGATCGGTCCGATGTGGAAGCTCGACCCCACGAGCTGCAAAACGACGACGATCGCCGTCAGCAGCGCGAGCGCCGTCATGCGCTTGATGCGTTCATGGTTTTTGTTTTCATTTGTGTTCATAAAAATACCTCCAGCTGTCGCTCCGGCACCTGCGTCCGGATGCAATGCCATATTTGCGGAGAAACAGTCTCCGCGTCCTGATCTATAAACACCGGAAAGCCGGGGTTTATCTTTTTGGGAAATTCCGAGTTTCTCCGGATTCACCGGAAGTGCCATTTTTACAGCGACGCTGTAACTGTGCCTTCGGCGACCATATCTTTTCCCTCTTGTGGGAAAAGATATGGAAGAAAAGGGCGCTGGACGCGAAAATAGCGCTGACGCGCGGAAAAACAAGTCGTTCCGTTGTG
>CAKTVN010000060.1 GCA_934623545.1 uncultured Oscillospiraceae bacterium | reverse complement strand
TGCTTGGTCTTTGCGTGCAGGACCAGATCGCTGAAGTAGCCGAGATCGTCATGCTCCGCGGAGGCTGCGTCCTTGACATAGCGGAAGGTCAGCGTGTAGCTGCCGGGCGTGAGCGTGCCGTTGTAGGTGCCGGACGTCGTACCGCTGATGCCGTTGGCGATGGTCTCGGAGTTCAGCGTGATGGTGACCTTGTCATAGCCGTCCTCGGAGGATGCGCCGTAGTTGAAGGCGAGCGTGCCGCCGTAGGTCAGCGTGAAGGTCAGCTTCGTTTCGGAAGTGCTCTTGTCTACGCCGACATTGCTGCTTTCAAAGCGGGACTTCTCTGCGTTCCACTTCCACGGATAAGCGCCGACATCCTCCATGTCGATGTTGGAGGCAGCGTCTGCATCATCGGGAAGCTCTGCGGCGTATTGCAGGCGGTCATCGTTCCAGTGCTTATAAGTCGTGTTGCAGCCCGGGCAGGTCGAAATGACGTATGCCGGATGCGTGACTGCGTCTGTGCCGTCGCGGTGACCCGTTGCGGGGGTGTAGTCGGACTTGTAGGAGTTGCTGCACTTCGAGCAGGTGTTGAGCGTGTAGCCGCCCTCGGTGCAGGTCGCGGGAACGACGGTGGCAGCGCGGGATTCATGGAAGAAGACGCCCTTCTGCCACTTGAGGGCGGGATAGCCATTGCAGGTCGGAGCGAAGGCGTCCTTGTTCAGATCAGCCTGCTTCATATCCGCCTCGGACAGACCGGTCGCGTTTGCGTCCGTGCCCTTGGAGCTCAGATAGTAGCACTTCTCGATCTCGACCGTACCTGCCTGAACGGTGCCGAAGGCGGGGCTGGGCGCTTCGCCGACGTTATAGCAGCTGGAGAGCTTCGTAGCCTGAAGCAGCGCGCCGGTGGACCAGTGGGTCTCGCCCTTGAACTTGCCGCCGATGCCGCCAGCGGTCGTGCCGGAGACCTTGCCGGTGTTGTAGCAGTTTTCGATGGTAAAGCCGACGTTCGATGCGCCGAAGATGCCGCCCGCGTTATTGCCGCCGGTCACAGCGCCGGTGTTGTAGCAGCCGGAGATCTTCGAATTGCTGCCGTCCACGCTGCCAACGATGCCGCCGACGCTGCCGGTGCCGGTCACGCTGCCGAAGTTGGCGCAGTTGAGGACGGCTGCATTGGTGTAGATCTGTCCGGCGATGCCGCCGACAAAGTTGGTGCCCTTGACGGTCACATAGCTGAAGCAGTTTTCAAGCGTAGCGCCAGTGGAGAGCATTCCGGTGAAGGCACCGCCATCCTTGCTGGTTCCACGGATGGTCAGGTCATGCACATAGGATTCGCGCCCCAGCGTGCTGAACAGACCCTTTGTCGCGTTGAGACCCTTGATCTCGTGTCCGGCGCCGTCCAGCTCGACCTTCATCGTGCTGACGTTGAGCCATGCGTACTTCGCAAGGTCAATGTCCGCGGTCAGCTTGCCCTTGACAGCGGCGGTCTTGCTCTTCTCAACGAACCATGCAAGCTCGCTGCCGGTGGAGATCAGATAGGTGCCGTCTGCGTCCTTGCTGGGTTCGGTCTTGGTCGTGCCGTCCCAGGCGACCGCGCTGGTCGCGACGAGCGTGATGGGGTATTCGTTGGTGCCGTCAACGACGGTGACGGTGCCTTCCTGATACTCATAGCCCGCGCCGGAGATGACGTAGGTGTACTCGCCGGCGAGCGCCGCGAAGCTGCCGTTGTCCTTGACAATGGTGGCGTTGCCCTTCGCGTCCTTCAGCGTGATGGTCAGCTTGCTGCGGTTGACCGCATTGCCGTTGTTATCCTTGAAGGTCAGCGTCGGCGCAAGGAAGGTCGTCTCTGCGAGCTTGATCCTCACCTCCGGAAGCACGCTGAGCATACCGGAGGCGCTGGGAGCGTCGAACTGCTTGTTTACGCCCTTCGCATAGGTGATGCTGCGGTGCGTAACACCAGAAAAGCCGCCTTGCAGGAGCGCGCCGGTCAGCGTGTAGGTATTGCCGTCAAAATACTGCGGGATGGTGATCTCGATCTTCTGGCGGGCGGGGTTGCCGCTGAAGTCGTAGACGCCGAAGGTGCTGCCGGGGTTGGAATTGAAGTAGGTGCCGTCCTCGCCCTTATAATGCAGGCAGAAGTTGAAGTTATAGGCACCGGAGAGCTTTTCCTTCGGGTTCAGAAGCCCGGAGAACTGGAGCGTGACCTTGTCGCCAGCCTTGAGGTTGTTCTTTGCTTCTTCGGTGAGCTCGTTGCCCTGTGCGTCGACCAGCTTATAGCTGACCTCACGCGCGGTCACGAGCTGATAGGTCGCCTTGCCGTCCTTTTCGATCTTGATGATGTGACGGCCGGTGGTGAGCTTCGAGACCGTGACGGTGCCGTCGGCGGCGACGCTCACGCCCTTGTCGGTGAAGCCGGTGAAGGTCATCTTGTCCGTCACCTTGGAGCGGTCGACCGTGACCGTGCAGCCGCTTTCGGGCTTGAAGGAGTAGGACGCACCTTCGCTGCCGGTGTAGAACAGGATGTCATGCTCGGAGTCGATGGCTTTCTGCTCTGCCGCTGTGGCGGCGTCGGAGCTGATCGTCGCGTCCATGCGGTCCATGACCATGTTGGTCTGGATGTCGCCCTCGGTTGCGCCGACGGTGACGATGAACGCGCCGGTACACTCGGGCCAGATCGCGGAGAACTGCTTGCTGGCGGTGCTGGACTGACCCTGCATATGGGTCATGGCGTCATAGGTCACGAGGACGATCGCGGTCCCAGGCTTGGTTGCCTTCATCTCCGCAACGCAGCTGTTGTTTGCGTTGGGTGTGATGGTCAGAATGTCGCTCGGCTTGCCGCTTTCGTCGATGACCTGATAGTGCATATCGGGCAGAGCGACCTTGGCATTCATAAAGCTCTCGATCGCCATCCAGTTGCGGAAGACGTTCAGCTCGAAGGTGTCGCCGACCTGCATCGCCTTGTAGCCCTTGGCGTTGATGTTCAGATAGATGTCCGCGCGGTCATACACGTTCTTCTCGTAGTTGTGATAGACCGTCGACTTGGTGAAGCTGCTGTCGCCGATGTGAAGATCGTCCGCAGTGATCGTCTCGGTCGTGTCGGCGCTCCAGCTCTTGAAATTCCAGTAGGTGACGCCGTTCGGGTTCTGGATACGGTAGAAATAGGCCGTGCCCTTTGCCGGACGGAAGGTCGCGCTGGTGGCAGTCGTCTTTTCGGCATCCAGGAAGGTATAGACGTAATAGGTCGTCAGCGTACCGACAGAGACTGTCGAGCCCTCCGGGACGTTGAAGGTGACCGTTACGCCTTCCTTGCTCGTCGCCTGAAGGTCGACGTTGCCGGTAAGGGTCTTGCTGGCGCTCGCCTTGATGTAGGTGGGGTGCTTTTCCGCGTCCGGGGTGACCGTCAGAGTCGCGGTGTCGCCGTAGAGGCAGAGGCAGGACGGATACTTTGTGCCATAATTGTCGACCTCGCCGACCTCAATGACGCGCCGCTCGCCCTTGTCCGACTCGACGCGGACGTCCATCGTGTAGTCCGTGCCCTTGACCCAGCCGGAGTTGGTGTAGAGCTTGTAAACGCACTGGAGCGTGAACTCCTGCGCCTTTCCGGCTTCGACGGTGAGCTTGATGCCGCCGAAGTAGTCGCCGTTCGCTTTGTAGCCCTCAAGCCAGTAGTCGCCGGCGGCGAGTTGGAGCGCGGGATACGCGCCGTCGGTCGGCGTCTTGCCGTCCAGCAGGTCGGTCGTGCCCTTCGTGCCGCTGGTGTAGGTGTACAGCTTGAAGCTGTTCACCATTGCGCTGTGCTGACCCTTGATCGTCACCGTGCCGAGCGAGGCGGGGTCCGCCGCCGCGGGGACATTGACGGTGTAGACCTTGCTGTCAGAGCCGTTGGTGACGGTGACGGTCAGCGTGTTGGAAGTGGACTTTACAGCGCCGTAAAGCATTTTCCACACACTGTCGCCGGAGGTAACGGTCTGCGTTACGCCGTTCATCGAAGCAGTGATCACGGCATTTTCATCTGCCGCAGTCGCCTTGACATAGAAGCCACATTCCCATGCGTTCTTGTGGTATGAAAGCTCCGGAACAGAGTATTCCGTTGTAGCGGTGCCAAATGCCGGGCTCATTTCGAGCGCGTTGGGGTTGCTGTCATAGCTTCCAACACTCAGAGCGGTCAGATCGCACGGACCGTAGGTGGGCGTCTCGCTGTCCTCGCCGATGACGACTTTCTTGACTGGCATCACGAGATACAGCGCGTCGTCCTCGTCCTCGGGGTCGACCTCGGTGAAGGCGGTCAGCAGATAAGTGCCGTCCTTATTCGGAAGTGTGATGCTGACAGTCTTGGTGTAGAAATCGGTCAGCGCACCGGCGATTTTGGTGACTATGCCGGTTTCTGCGTCGACCCAGCCAAGCCACACACCTGCCCGAGCAGTCGCGGCAGCCTTGAGATCAGCCGGGGTCTTGTAGTGGTAGCCATTCATGTACATGATCGAGCTGACCTTTGCCTTGACGGTCGCGCCGGCTTTGATGTTACCTTCCAGATCAATGAAGGCGTATTCGTCAGAATAGCCGTCCTGGTCCTGGTCAACAAAGAACTCGACAAAATCGTTGTCGACGACCTTGGTGGTGGTGACGGTCGTGCCGTTGTAGCCGCCGCCATAAGGCGAATCAGTTCCGTCGTTCGGATAGCCGCCGTTCAGCACGAAGCCGTTCGCCGTGGTTGCGGTTCCAAACAGCTTGGTCACAAAACCACTGCTGCTGACGACCAGATAGTCGCCTTTGGATTCGCTGGTAAATTCAGTGCCGAAAGCGGCTTCGTGCGCCTTGACCAGCACGTCCAGTGCGGACACGCCGTCCGTGACGCTGTCGGCGTAGCCGTAGCTCTCGGCGAGGTTGCTTGCGACCTCTACGCCGAACTTCGGCGCAAAGAGGAATGCGCCCGATGCCTGTGCGGTGAAGTCGACCTTGACCGTGGTCGGGGTCGTCGCACCGTTTGCCCCAGTTTCAGCGCTTGCAGTCACGCTGAACAAGCCCAGCACCATGACGATGCAGAGCAGAAGGGACAAAATTCTTTTCTTCATAATGATCTTTCCTCCTGTGATATCTTATGATATTTGAAACATTCCGGCGCTGCCGGAGCGTTGTTCCACGAGCCTTGTGTGCGGGGCGAAAAAAACGCCGATCTCGCTCCGGGCAGCGTTTTCGCCTCCGGAAAAGACATCCGAAGCGCAAAAAACGCTGATCTCAGAACTGAAATCAGCGGGGGTCGACACCGGACCGGCTCACGCCGCCCCGGGAACAGCAAGGAAACCGCCCGCTGCACATACACATCTCAGGGTGTGTTCTTCCAACTCCCAACGCGCCCGGACAGCGGTTCTTTTTGCGGTGCGCTGCGCCATTTTTCCTTGAAATACGTCAGTATTCCTGCGGAAAAATGTCTTGCTCAACGCAAAAATCCCTCGCTGCCGGTCACATCACGAGTTGGAAGAATACACCCTAGTAATACAGGTCTTCTGACTTGCGTTAGGGGATCGCTCCCTGCGTCCACAGCCTACCTTCTCACAGGATCGCTCCTGCAATGGCGAACTTTCGTCCAAACGGGAAAAACCCGCTTCGGCGTGTCCTCACGCGCACAGCACCGTTCGTGTCGGCAAATGCCTTCTTCCTGCCGTTCCTGCCGGACGCTGTGCGTCTGGCTTTGCGGAATCGGCGTGTATTACGGTATATCGCACATATTCAGTTTTTCGCGGTGTAACGTCCCGCGCGGCTCAAGATCGGACGCTGCGGGCTTTCGTCCGCAGCGCGCAAAGGGACGTCCCTTTGCATATGAGCCTCTGCTTTCTTACTATACACGATGGATAGCGTTTTTTCAAGCGGTTTCGTCAAAAAAACACAAGGGAACCGATGATCGAATCGGTGACTATCAATATTTTGTGCGCGCCTACGGCGCGAGCCTGCGGTGGCAGTGTACAAAGTAGAGAATTTCCGCGACCGCCGTGAGCGTCCACGAGAAGGCGTAGAGCAGATACAGCGATGGGATGGTGCGGAAATAGGCGAAGACCGTATAGACCCACGCCACGCGAAACACGCACGAGCCGAGAATGACGATCACCGTCGGCACGAGGCTCTTGCCGATGCCGCGGCAGGCGGCGATGGTGCAGTCCATGAACGCACTGATCGCGTAGGACCAGCACATGATGTGCATCCGCTGCATTCCCGCCGCCACAACGGCGGCGTCGTTCGTAAAGAGGTACAAAAACGGTTCTCCGCAGGCGAGCAGCCCCAGCCCGATGAGCGCGCCGGAGAGGAAGGAATAGGTCAGACTGACGAAATAGCTCTTCATCATCCGGTCTTTCTTGCCGGCGCCCCAGTTCTGCCCCATGAAGGTCGAGCAGGCGGTGTGGAACGCCGCCATGACGTTGTAGACGATGTTGTCCGCGTTCGCGGCGGCGGAATTGCCGGAGACCATCGTGGAATCGAAGGAATTGACGCCGAGCTGAATGAAGAGATTGGCGACCGCGAAGATCATATTCTGGATACCGGCTGGAATGCCGAGCCCGAGGATGCGCCCGGTCTCGCTCTTATGCAGCCGGAGCAGGCGCGGCTCCAGACGGCACGCGCCGCGCAGGCGCAGCATATGGATGAGGACAAGCACCGCCGAGAGATACTGCGACAGGATGCTCGCGAGGGCGACGCCGTCGGCTGCCATCTTGCAGACGATGACGAAGAAGAGATTCAGAATGACGTTCAGAATGCCAGCCGCAGTCAGATAGGCGAGCGGACGTTTCGTGTCGCCGCTCGCGCTGAGGACGGCGTTGCCGAAATTGAAAATGCCGAGTGCGGGCATTCCGAAGGCATAGATCCGGAAGTAGAGCACCGCGCCCTCCAGCAGATCGTCCTTGGTCTTGAGCAGGCGCAGCATCGGGTCCGCCAGGAAATAGCACAGCGCGAGGATGAGCACGCCCGCCAGCGTACACAGCAGCAGCGCTGTATGGACAGCGTCCTGCGTCTCTTTTTCGTGCTGTGCGCCGAGATGCTGTGCTACACGGACGTTGACGCCGCTGCCGAGCCCGATCAGAAAGCCGGTGAACAGCGTAACGAGAATCGATGTCGAGCCGACGGAGCCGAGCGCCGTCGCGCTGGAAAACTTGCCGACCACGGCGACGTCCGCCATGTTGAACAGGACCTGCAACAGCTGTGAGAAGATCAGCGGAACGCTGAACCGGAAAATATTCGTCCAGACGGAGCCCTCAGTCATGGAGAGCTCGCTCCGGCTGGCGGTACGCTGCTTCGACATATCTAAAACCTCTGAATTATGGATATTGCGCGGGAACGGACATCCGCGCGCTATTATAGTGCGCGTTTGCGGAAACGTCAAGATGTGCCAAAGAAGAAATCCTAATGCCGCGAAACAAGCGGAAAAGACATAGAAAACGCCCTCTGCCGGACCGGCAGAGGGCAGAAAAGCCTCACAATGAAGCTTCGCAGGTTCGTACCCACAGGTGCGAATAAAATGTAGATCGCGTTTGAGACTCAGCGCCCGAGCGCCCGGTCCTCCTCGATGAGGAGCTTCAGTGCCTCGACCGAAACACGGACAGAGGCGCTGGTGTCCTCGCTCATGGTCTGGTCAAGTCCGGCTTTCTCGCGCTCCTGATTCCAGACCACATGGAAGCACGAGCCGCAGCGGCAGCCGCGCGCGGCGGCGACGACGAAGAGCGCAGCCGACTCCATCTCGGACGCGAGCACGCCCAGACGCTTCCATGCTTCCCATTTCTGCTCGAGCTCGTAGCTGACCGGCATGGAGGCGGGAGAGTGCTGCCCATAAAACGAGTCCTTGCACTGTACGACGCCCGCAAAGGTCTCTTTCCCGAGGGCGAGTGCCGTTTTGCGCAGCGCGATGGTCACATCAAGATCGGCGACCGCCGGGAACTCGATGGGGGCATATTCGGTCGAGGTGTGCTCAAAGCGGACCGCGCCCGTCGCGACGACGATGTCGCCGGATTTGACGCGCAGATCGATGCCGCCGCAGGTGCCCGTGCGGATAAAGGTATCGGCGCCGATGTTGTGCAGCTCCTCCATGGCGATCGCCGCGGAGGGACCGCCGATGCCGGTCGAGCAGACGGAGACCTTCTCGCCCAGCAGCTCGCCGGTATAGATGTTGTATTCGCGGTTTTGCGAAACGTGCTTCGCATTGTCAAACAGTGCGGCGATGGACTCGCATCTGCCGGGGTCGCCCGGTAAGATCACGTAGCGTCCTACGTCGCCCTGTACACAGTGAATATGATATTGCCG
>CAKTVN010000059.1 GCA_934623545.1 uncultured Oscillospiraceae bacterium | reverse complement strand
CTGCAAGCAGTATCACAAGCTCCTGTCCTACGATCAGGTGAGCCTCAGCTACGAATCCGGCGCGCTGGACGCGATTGCGGAAAAGGCGATCGAGCGCCAGATCGGCGCGCGCGGTCTGCGCGCGATCATGGAGGGCATCATGACGAGCATCATGTACGAGATCCCCTCCGACCCGACGATCCAGAGCGTCCTGATCACCGAAGACTGCGTCCGAAACGGCGCGAAGCCGGTCGTGACCCGCGATGCGAGCAAGCCCCGCGCCCCGATCAAGAACGCGGGCGTGACGCTTTGAGCGCACCTTTACGGTGAAACGACAAAGTAATAAGTAATCCGTAGAAAGTGAACAGGAAATACGCCGGCTTCGTCAGCGGACCTTAACTGCCGCGCTGTGCGCGGCGCGCCGTTTGTCACTTTTCGCGGTTACTTATTACTTTTATTTTATCTCTCCAACGAAAGGAGAAACAGCTATGAGTGAATATAAGCCCTTTGTCTGCCTGCCGGTGCTTACGCTGCGCGGGCTGTGCGTGTTCCCCGAGATGCTGACGCATTTTGATGTGGGGCGCAAAAAATCCATCCTGTCGGTGGAGGAGGCGCTGCGCGAGGACCAGACGATCTTCCTCGTCACGCAGAGGGACGTCCAGAACGATGACCCGAAGAAAGCCGACCTCTATGAGACTGGCACCGTCGCCGTCGTCAAGCAAATTCTCCGTCTTCCGGGGGAGAATATGCGCATTCTGGTCGAGGGCAAATACCGCGCCTCGCTTGTCGACGTCGTGCAGAGCGACCCATATCTCTTCGGGCGCATGATGTCGCTCGACGACGCACCCTATAACCGTGCGCTCAACCGCGTCGAGGCGCTCGTGCGGCAGGCGCACAGTCAGTTTGAGCAGTTTTGCGACCTCTCCGGCAGAAATATGCAGGAGGCGCTTTTACAGATGCTCGCCTCAAACGACGCGGGCTATGTCGCGGACTTCATCGGTCAGAACGCGACGTTTTCCTATCAGGACAAGCAGCGCCTTCTCGAGCAGCTGCATCCCGTCAAGCGGCTGGAGCTTGCCGTTTCGCTGATGGCGAAGGAGCTGGACGTGCTCCGGCTCGAAAACGAGATCTCGGAAAAGGTACAGGAGAGCGTCGATAAGAACCAGCGCGATTATTACCTGCGCGAGCAGCTCAGCGCCATCCGTGAGGAGCTCGGCGAGGACGCGGAGGACGACGACGCGGACGCGTACCGCGAAAAGATCCGCAAGCTTCATCTCGAGGAGGAGACCGAGGAAAAGCTCCTCAAGGAGGTCCGCCGGATGGCGAAGCAGCCGCCGAACTCGCAGGAGGCGGCGCTGCTGCGGAACTATCTGGATACTGTCCTGGAGCTTCCATGGAGCAAGCGGACGAAGGAGCGGCTCGATGTACGCCACGCGCGCAAAATTCTCGACGCGGACCATTACGGTCTGGACAAGGTCAAGCAGCGCGTGCTGGAGACGCTGGCGGTGCGTCAGCTCGCGCCGGAGCTTCCGGGGCAAATCTTGTGTCTGGTCGGTCCTCCGGGTGTCGGCAAGACCTCCATTGCGATCTCCATCGCGAGCGCGCTGAACCGCAAGCTTGCGCGCATCTCGCTCGGCGGCGTACACGACGAGGCGGAGATTCGCGGACACCGCAAGACCTACATCGGCGCGATGCCGGGCAGAATTATGGCGGCGATCTCGCGCGCGGGCTCAAAAAACGCGCTGCTGCTGCTCGACGAGATCGACAAGCTCGGCAGCGATTATAAGGGCGACCCCGCCTCTGCGCTGCTGGAGGTCCTGGACTCGGAGCAGAACAGCTCCTTCCGCGACCACTATCTCGAGGTCCCGTTCGATCTGCACGAGTGTATGTTCATCACGACGGCAAATACGACCGACACCATCCCGCGCGCCCTGCTCGACCGCATGGAGGTCATTGAGCTCGGCTCGTACACGGACGAGGAAAAGCTTCAGATCGCGAAGCGCCATCTGCTGCCGAAGCAGCTTCAGAAGCATGGCATCCCGAAGGGGAGCGTCCGCGTCTCGGATGAGGCGCTGCGCGAGATCATCTCCTGCTATACGCGCGAATCGGGCGTGCGCAATCTCGAGCGCGAGCTCGCGGCGCTGTGCCGCAAGTGCGCCATGCGTTTCGTGGAGGAGAACGCGCCGAAGCGCATCAGCGTGACGGGCGCGAATCTCGAGCAGTATCTCGGCGTGCGCCGCTTCCTGCCGGACGAGCTTCCGGCGAGCGACCCGGTCGGTCTGGTCACGGGGCTTGCATGGACCTCCGTCGGCGGCGAAACGCTCGAGGTCGAGGTCAATGTGGTCGACGGCTCCGGCAAGCTGGAGCTGACGGGCAATCTCGGCGATGTGATGAAGGAATCGGTCCACGCGGCGCTGAGCTATATCCGCTCCAGAACGGCGCATTTCGGCATCGCACCGGACTTCTATAAGACGAAGGACATCCATGTCCATTTCCCCGAGGGGGCCATCCCGAAGGACGGACCCTCCGCAGGCATCACGATCTGCACGGCGATCGTCTCCGCGCTGACCGGCGCGACGGTCCGGCGGGACATCGCCATGACCGGCGAGATCTCCATCCGCGGGCGTGTGCTGCCCATCGGCGGGCTCAAGGAAAAGACCATGGCGGCGCTGCGGCACGGCATTCATACCGTCATCATCCCCGCCGCCAACGAAAAGGACCTTGAGGAGATCGATCAGACGGTCCGCGCCGCGCTCAATTTCATCACGGTCCACCATGTCGACAGCGTGATCGCCGCGGCGCTGGACTTCTCAAAGTGTCGCACGGATACGCAGCCGCAGCCGGATGCGGTGCCGGATGCGTCGCCGCTTTCGCCGGTCCCGCCGGTGAAGCGCCCGCGCCGCAAGCCCGGAATCCGGCAGTAAGGAGGGGCGCATGAATCTGCACAACGCGGAATTTGTCCGCTCCGTGACCGCAGTCGCCGACTGCCCGAAGGACGGTCTGCCGCAGATCGCCTTTGCCGGAAAGTCCAACGTCGGCAAATCCTCAGTGATCAATAAGCTCCTGCTGCGAAAGAACTTCGCCCGCGTGGGCGAAGCGCCCGGCAAGACGACGCACATCAATTTCTTCCGCATCGACGCGAAGCTCTATCTCGTGGACCTTCCGGGCTACGGCTACGCCAAGGTCCCGCGCACGGAAAAGGAGCGCTGGGGTCGGCTGATGGAGCAGTATTTCGCGGCGGAGGACACGATCGACTACGGCGTCATGATCGTCGACGCCCGGCACAAGCCGACCGCGAACGACGTCATCATGGCAGACTATTTCAAAGCCAGCGGCAAGCCCTTCGTGGTCGTCGCGAACAAGCTGGATAAGCTCAAAAAGAGCGAGGTCGAACCGAATCTCGCCTGCATCCGCGAGACGCTGACGCTCCCGGAGGAGGTCGAGCTCATCCCGTTTTCTGCGGAAAACGGGCTTGGACGTGAGCAGCTCCTGCGCGTGCTTCTGAAGGCTGCGGGCGAGTAAAACAACATCCAGTCCGGGGAAAAGACCCGGGCTGGATTTTTTTGTGCTTGTAAAGTGCCGCTGCTTCGCGTAAAATGAACGCAGTACGGTATGTGCGCCGGGGGCGGGGAGATGCGCCGGTCAGCCGGCGCGGACACCGAAAATATGTGTACTGGCACTTGAGGAAGGAGAAGCTTGATGATCAATCATTTCTGCAAAAAGCCTCTTTGGGAATGCTCCGCGGCGCTTTCCGCCGTCGCGATGGGGAAGCTTCCCGCTGAGACGGTCGTTCTCAATGCAAAGCTCATCAACGTCTGCACCCACGAGATCGAAGAAAATACCGGCGTCGCCATCCACAGCGGGCGCATCGCACTCGTCGGCGACGCATCGCACTGCATCGGCGAGGGCACGCGTGTGATCGATGCCGAGGGCGCGTACATCGCGCCGGGCTTGCTGGACGGACATATGCACATCGAGTCGTCCATGCTCTCGGCAGGAGAATACGCGCGTGCGGTCATCCCGCACGGCACAACAGGCGTTTACTATGACCCGCACGAGATCTGTAATGTGCTCGGGCTGCGCGGCGTCGATCTGATGGCAGCGGATGCGGCGCGCACGCCGCTCAAGGCGATGCTGACCACGCCCTCCTGCGTGCCTGCCGTCCCCGGCTTTGAGGACTCCGGCGCCGAGGTCACGTCGAAGGACATCGCGCTTCAGATGCAGCGCGACGACACGGTCGGACTCGGCGAGATGATGAATTTCCCCGGCATCCTCGGCTCGAACCCCGAGACGCACGCCATCACCGGCGAGACGCTCAAGGCAGGGAAAATCGTCACCGGACACTATTCCATCCCCGACACCGGCTGCGGTCTGGAGGCGTATATCGCAAGCGGCGTGCGCTGCTGCCATGAGTCCACCCGCGCGGAGGATGCGCTGGAAAAAATGCGCCGCGGAATGTATGCCATGATGCGTGAGGGCTCTGCGTGGCACGACCTCAAGGTCGTCGTCAAAGCCATCACCGAGCACAAGATCGACACGCGCTACGCGGTCATGATCTCGGACGATACGCATCCGTTCACGCTCCTGCGCGACGGACACCTTGATCACATCGTCCGCCGCGCGATCGAGGAGGGCGTCGATCCCATTACGGCGGTGCAGATGGTGACGATCAACTGCGCGCAGTGCTTCCAGATGGACCACGACCTCGGCTCCATCGCGCCGGGCAAATGCGCGGACATCCTCTTTGTGGACGATCTCGAGCATTTCCACGTCACGCGCGTCTTCATCGACGGCGATGTGGTCGCCGAGAACGGAAAAATGTGCATCCAGTTCGCACCGTATTCCTATCCCGAGGACGCAATGCACACCATGCACGTCGGCGAGACCATCACGCCCGAGACCTTCCGCATCCCGACGCAGCAGGAGACCTCCGCGCTTGTGCGCGTGATGGAGATCATCCCCGCGCGCGTCGGCAACACCGAGCGCCATCTGCGCCTCCCGGTCCGAAACGGCGCGATCGAGGCAGACGTTTCTCAGGATGTGCTCAAGGCGTTCGTATTTGAGCGACACAAGGCGACCGGCACGCACGGCACCGGCTTCGTCAAGGGCTTTCATATCACGCGCGGCTCGATGGCGTCCACCGTGGCGCACGATGCGCATAACCTGCTGGTCATCGGCACGAACGACGCGGACATGGCGCTTGCCGCCAATACGCTCATCGCCTGCGGCGGCGGTATGTGCGCCGTGCAGGACGGCAAGGTGCTCGGCTGCGTTCCGCTGCCGCTTGCGGGCATCATGAACCCGAAGAGCGCCGAGGAAATGAGCGCGCTGGTCGAGTCGCTCGGCGCTGCGTGGGAGCAGATCGGCTGCGACATCGTTTCGCCGTTTATGACGATGGCGCTGGTCGCGCTCGCGTGCCTGCCGGACCTGCGGCTGACGAACAGGGGGCTGGTCGACTGCAACCGCTTCTGCTTCGTCCCGCTGGAGGTCGAGGAATAGCCGCAGCGGCGAACCGTGCGTGAGTTACAGACAGAGAAAAACAGGAGCACAGCATGAAAATCATCGGAATCGTCCCCGGCGCGAGCCTCTTCGGCTCAGACGACCTTTATGAGGACAAGTATTTTTTCGTAAACAACTACGCCAAGCGCATCCGCGCCTGCGGCGGAATGCCCGTCGGCATCCTCTGCGAGGACGGCTACGTCATCCCGGAGTGTCTGGACCTGTGTGACGGCTTTGTCTTCACAGGAGGAAGCCGCTTTTTCCCGTACCATTTTCAGACGATGGAATATGCCGCGCGGTCCGGAAAGCCGGTCCTCGGCATCTGCCTCGGGATGCAGATGATGAACACCTTCTTCCTTGTGCAGGAGGAGGCGGCGCGCCGCGGCTGGACGAAGCCGCTGCTCGAGCTGTTCAACACAATGAAAAAGGAGCGCTATATGTTCACGGAGCCGGTGGCAGATCACTGGGACGGGCATATCACGCGAAATGAGGTCGAACGCTTCAAGCATCCTGTCCATCTGGTCCCGGGCACGCGGCTGGCACAGCTGATGGGTGCGCCGGTCATCCGGGGAGCCTCCATGCACAACTACCGCATCACACACCCCGCGCAGTCGCTGACAGTCGCCGGGTCGGCGGAGGACGGCACGGTCGAGGCGATCGAATTTGGCGAGCAGATGCTCGGCGTGCAGTTCCACCCCGAGGTCGACGGCGAAAACGACGCGCTGTTCCGCGCGCTCACGCAGTAATACTATTTTCTGATGAAATTCTTTCATCAGAAAGGTTCCGCCTTTGGCGTAACCGATTCCGTGATTTTGATAAAATCACGGAATCTCGTCTCATAATGATCTTCATATTAAAAACTTCCATTCCATGAATGAAAGTTTTTAATTGAATATCAGTATAAATACAAACTTGCCCCTTCGGCGGATACGCCGAAGGGGCTTTTGCCGATTTGTCCGGCTTAGGACATGGAGTCGATCGCCTTATTGGCTTCCTGCTTGATGGTGCTGGCGGCGTCCTTTGTAAAGCGGTATACCTCGCTGCTCTTCGGCAGCATCATGACGCCGAGCGCGCCGAGCGCAATGCCCGCGCCCATCGTTGCGATAAACGACTTGACCTGCATGATATCATCTCCCTCCGCGTTTATTGTTCCACCGTGCCGCCGGAATACGCAATACAATGTTATCCACGAAAAAATGTGGAAAAAACTGTGGACAGGTTGCCTTTTCAAACGACTTTTTTTATGCTAAAATAACATAAAAACCTGTAGACGCACAGAGGAGGAAACGCCGTGTCCATTGATGTTTTACAGCAGAAGATCCGCAAGCTCAAAAACCCGACGATGGTATGCCTTTGCCCGTACTATGAGCAGCTTCCGGCGTATCTGCGCGACAAGGCGCGCGCGCAGCACGGCGATACGCTTGCCGCCGCCGCGGAAGCCAGCCGCGCGTTCTGCTTCGGCATTCTCGACGCGCTGGAGGGCTTTGTCCCGGCGGTCAGCGTCGAGACGGCTTGTTTTCTGACCTTCGGCGCGGACGGCACGGCAGCCATGCAGCGCGTGCTGGAATACGCGCGGGAAAAGGGCTATTATGTGCTGCTGGACGCCATGCGCTGCGACATTGCGCCGAACGCGGAGGCGCTCTCTGAGGCGTGCTTCGGCGGCGTGAAGGTCGGCGAGAACTCCTATACGCCCTATGCCTGCGACGGCGTGCTGCTCAGCAGCTATCTCGGCAGCGATGCGGTCAAGCCCTTCACGCGCTTCTGCGCGGAGGGGAAGAACGTGTTCCTGCTGTCGCACAGCTCGAACAAATCTGCGCGCGAGGTGCAGGACCTGCTCTCCGGCGACCGGGTGGTCTATCAGGTCATGGCGGACCTCGCCATGCGCTGGAGCGGCGACCTGTTCGGCGCGAACGGCTATTCCGAGATCGGACTTGCGGTCGGCGCGAACAACGTGCCGGTCCTGAAGAACCTGCGCGACCGCTATGACCGCCTTTTCTTCCTCGTCCCCGGCTTCGGCGCGCAGGGCGCGGGCGCACAGGATGTGCAGTACGCCTTTGACCGCATTGGGCACGGCGCGGTCGTCATGGCGGGGCGGAGCCTGCTCTATGCCTATCTCAAGCACGAGACGGACGAGCACGACTACGCACAGGCGGCGCGCCTCGCCGCGGAAAAAATGCGTGAGCAGATACTTGGCTTTATTACGGTGATTTGAATGACAACGATCTATCTCATCCGGCACGCCGAGGCGGAGGGAAACGCCTACCGGCGCATTCACGGACAATACGATTCCCGTATCACGCCGAACGGGCTTCGGCAGATCGCGGCGCTGAAGCGCCGCTTTGAGGATATCCCCATCGACGCCTGCTACGCGAGCGACCTCAACCGCACCTGCGTGACGGCGCGCGCGGTCTATCTTCCGAAGGGTCTGGAGCTTCACCGCGACGCGCGCTTCCGAGAGGTCGCGCTCGGGCGCTGGGAGGGGCTGCCCTTCGGCTGGCTCGAGCGCTTTGAGCCGGAGAAAATGCGGCAGTTCAACGACGATCCGCTGCATTGGTCGGTCGAGGGCAGCGAGACGTTCCCAATCTACACCGCGCGCTATCTCGAGGCGCTCGGCGAGGCGGCGGAGGCGAACGACGGGAAGACCATCGCCGTCGTAGCGCACGGCTGCGTGATGCGCGGGGTGCAGTATCTGCTTGCCGGGAACGAATTTCCGCCCTACTGCGATAATACGGCGGTCTCGCTCCTGCGGTATGCGGGCGGGCGCTATCAGATCGAATTTCTCAACGACAATTCGCACTTAAGCGACGAGATATCCACCTTCTCGCGCCAGAAATGGT
>CAKTVN010000058.1 GCA_934623545.1 uncultured Oscillospiraceae bacterium | reverse complement strand
GAATGATCCAAGAAGGGGGCATCAGCCCTCTTCTTGGTCGTTTTAAGGGGATTCCAAAGAAGGGGCTCCCGCGCGAACCCAGCGAAGCGGTTCGTGCGGGAAAAGGAGGAACAACGAAACGGACGAGACCTGCCGCTTGCGGCAGGGTGAGGGATGTGTAGTTTGTTCCGACGCAAATCCCCCTTTGGCGTTTTCTTTTTACCGCCAGCGGCTTTTTCTTTGCCGCGCAAAGAAAAAGGGGCTGAAACGTCTCCCGCATCCTCCGGATGCGTCCTCCGCGCCTGCGGCGCGGCTTGCGTCCTTCGAGCGCAAAAGGGCGTCACCCCTCCGGGGTGACAAGAACCGCGTCCTTCGGGCGCGGTTCCCCCGCGCACTCCGTGCGCGGCAGTACGAGGTCTCCCGCCCTCTTGCCACCGGCGCTTTCCCGCGCTATAATATATGCGCTGTTCTTTTTGAAAAATACCGCCCGGGCGGACGCCCGGCGTTTGTTGGGAGGAGCTGTTTATGATCCAGATCAATGCCATCGGCGATGCGTGCCCGATCCCGGTCGTCAAGACGCTTCAGGCGCTGCGCGGGCTCAACGGTGCGGCGGGGTGCGTGCAGACGCTTGTGGACAACGAGACCGCGGTGCAGAATCTGACGCGGCTGGCGCAGAGCCAGAGCTGCGGCGCAGCGGTCGAGCAGATCTCAGAAAAGGAATACCGCGTGACGATCACGGCGGAGGCGGGCGCGGCGCTGCCGGAGGATTCCGAGGTGCATTGCGCCGCCCCGGCGGCGCAGAAGAACACCGTCGTCGTCATTTCCGCCGACCACATGGGCGAGGGCAATGACGAGCTCGGGAAGCTCCTGCTCAAGGGCTTCCTGTTCGCGCTGACCCAGCAGGAGGTGCTCCCGCGCACGATCCTGTTCTATAATGGCGGCGTGCGCGTGACGTGCGAGGGCTCCGCGTCGCTCGAGGACCTGAAAAATCTCGAGTCGCTCGGTGTGGAGATCCTGACCTGCGGCACGTGCCTGAACTACTATGGGCTGACGGAGCAGCTGTGCGTCGGCGCGGTCACGAATATGTATGTGATCGCGGAGAAGCAGTGCCGGGCGGATCTGGTCCTGCGTCCATGACGCGGCAGCGTGTGCCCGCGCTCGTGATCGCGTTTGACACCACGGCGCAGGCGATTGCAGCGGAGGCGCTGTTCACCGCGCAGGGGCTGCCCGGGCGCATGATCCCCATCCCGTCGCAGATCTCCGCAGGCTGCGGGCGTGCGTGGAAAGCGGAGCCGGAGCAGCGGCAGGCACTGCTGTCGGCGCTGGACGCGGCAGGGGCGGCGTATGCGGTCTGTCAGACCGTTCTGCTGCTGCGCTGAAAAAGCAAAACGCCCCCTGTGCCGCCGGTGCGCGCAGGGGGGTATGCTTTCTCAGAACCGGAAGAGGTTGAGCCCGATTTCTTCGCTGAAGCTGCGGTCGACCTGACCGTCGATGAGCTGAAGGACCATCTCGCACGTCGCGCTGATACGCGCGCGATTCAGATGCCCGCCGAAAACCTCACCCTTTTCGTTTCCGGCGCTCAGGTGCAGATGGCAGTAGGGCTTTGCGTCCATCGTGCTGAGCGTGCCCGTCAGAGAGACGATCTCAAACGCGCCGGAAAATTCGTTCGCAAGATACTGCTTCGTCTCCGTGTTGAACACGCCGACGGTGAAGCGGTCGATGGCGCCGAGCGCCTGAATGCCGGCAAGCCGGATGCCCTCCCGCTCCGCGAGCGCGAGCACCGACGCGACGATCTCCTCTCCCCGGTCCATCCGGGCGACGATGGTATTTCCAAATTTTCTGTATTCCATAGGTGCCTCCTGATGCAGTCTGATTTCGGCGCAGACGCCGCCGCTTACGGCTATCATAGCACGGACGGACACGGAAATGCAAGCAGTCTGTGCCCGAGCGCGGCAACAGGCAAAAGCCGCCGGGGCGGCTCTGCCCCGGCGGCTGAAAATGCGGATAAGCCGCTCAGATGTTACGCCTGTACGTCGATGAGGACCTTCATGGTCGTCTCACGGTTGGCGTCGATGTACTGATACGCCTTCAGATACTCCTCAAACGGGAAGGTCTTGCTCATCAGCGGATGCAGATGAATTTTGCCCTCCTGCACCAGACGGATCGCCTCGACATAGTCCTCGTGGCGGTACATCATGGTCGTGTTGAGGTCGAGCTCGTGGTCGTTGAGCACAGCGAGGTCGACGTTTGCCATGCCGGCATAGACGGCGACGAGAATGATCGTGCTGCCCTTGCGCGCGTATTTGATCGCCTGACCCATGGTGATGTCGTTGCCGGCGCAGTCATAGATCACGTCCGCCTTGTCCGGACCGAAGGCGTTCACCATCGCCTCGCCGAAGTCGTTGTGCTTGGTGTTGCAGGTGAAGTCCACGCCGCATTCGCGCGCCTTTTCCAGACGGTAGTCGCTGACGTCGGTGATGAGCACGGACTTTGCGCCCAGCGCCTTTGCCGACTGCGCGACCAGAATGCCGATGGGACCCGCGCCGAGGACGGCGATGTTGAGCCCGGAGACATCACCCGCGCGATGGACGGCATGGACGGTCACGGCGAGCGGCTCGATCATGGCGCCCTCGTCGAAGCTCATCTCATCCGGCAGCGGCGTGACCTTTGCCGCGTCGACCGCGAAATAGCGGGAGGCGACGCCGGTGGTCTGGAAGCCCATGACCTTCAGCTCCTCGCAGAGGTTATACTTGCCGTGACGGCAGGGATAACACTTGCCGCAGACGACCTGCGGCTCGATCGTGACCTTCTGCCCGACGTGCAGACCGGTGACGCCCTCGCCCAGCGCGCTGATCTCGCCGGAGACCTCATGTCCCTGCGTGACAGGGTACTTGGTAAATGGGTGCTTGCCGTGGTAGACATGGATGTCGCTTCCACAGATGCCGATCTTCATGATCTTGACCAGAACCTGACCGGGACCTGCCTCGGGAACGGGAATTTCGCGGAACATGATCTCGCCGGGGGCGGTCATGACCTCTTGCAGCATGGTTTGTGCCATATGGACTCCTCCTTCTATATTTTCGCGCATTCATAAAATGATTTTCAAATCTTTCTGGTGAAAGATGTCTCTTCCGATAGCATTATAGTATGTGTGCCAAAAAATCGCAAGTGTTTTTCAAAAAATATGTGAAAACAGATTGACAAATTTGTGCTCATTCTTTAGATTAACATATATATCGTTAAATAAATTTACAAACTTTCAGACGGAGGAAACGCAATGGATGCACCGACCTTGAGCAATCCCGCGCGGGTGTTCCGGGCGCTGCTGCGCGGCGGACGGCAGTCGCGGCAGTCGCTCGCGACCGCGCTGAATTTGAGCGTCCCGACGATCTCCCAGTGCATTTTGACGCTGGAATCGCTCGGGCTTGCACAGGAGGACGGCACGCTTGCCGCGACCGGCGGCAGAAAGGCTCGGCTGCTCGCGGCAAACCCGGAGGCGCGGTATGCGCTGGGGCTCGACGTGACGCAGGAGCATCTGACGCTGGCGCTGGTCGATCTGGCGGGCGAGGTCCGCGCGTCGCGGCGCGTGCCGCTCCACTTTGCGCGGACGGAAGGCTATTTTGAAGCCGCCGCGGAGCAGGCGAAGTGCTTTCTCGCGGAGCGGTCCGTCCCGTGGGCACGCGTGCTCGGCGTCGGGATCTCCATGCCCGGTATCATCTCGCTGGACCGGCAGACGATGGAGTATTCGCACATTTTGCAGATCGAGCAGCTTTCGTGCGAATGCTTTGCGCGCTTCCTCCCGCGCCCGTGCCAGTTTCTGAACGACGCGAAGGCGGCGGCGACGGCGGAATTTTGGGAACGGGATGAGCCGGAGCGCGCGCTCTATCTGTCGCTGAGCAATTCCGTCGGCGGCGCGATCGTACAGGACGGTCAGATCGCCGCCGGGGCGCACCACCGCGCGGGCGAGTTCGGACACATGACGCTGGTGCCGGACGGACGGCAGTGCTACTGCGGAAAATACGGCTGTGCGGATGCCTATTGCAGCGCAAAGGTCCTCGCAGCGCAGACCGGCGGCGAGCTGGAGCCGTTCTTTGCGCTGCTTCGGGAAGACGCGCCGCAGGCGGTGCGCGCGTGGCAGCGCTATGAATACCATCTGGCGCTGCTGCTCGGGACGCTTCTGGCGGCATTCGACTGCCCGGTGCTGCTGGGCGGATACATCGGCACGCATATGGACGAGAAGATGCTCGATTCCCTTCGGCAGGCAGTGCAGGAGTGCTCGACCTTCGAGCTGGACGCGCAGAGCATCCGCCTGTGCCGCCGGACGGCGTATCCCGCCGCGACCGGCGCGGCAATGCTGTATATCCGACCGTTTTTGTCGGAGCTGGCGTAAAAAATGTCCCGGAGCGCAGCCGCGCCCGGGACAGCTTTTATAAGTAATAAGTAAGAGTGAATAGTGAAAAAGTATGGAATCAGCGATGTTCATAAGAACATCGCTGATATTTTTTATTCGCCGGCGAAGCCGGCTCCGCTCAAAAACAGGCTTTTAACGTCAGGACGCCCCGCCAAGCGTAGTGTCCTTCGACGGAAAAGCCCGTTTTTTCGTTCAAACCCGCAATCGCTTCGCTGGATTGCGGGTTTGTTTTCTATTTTTTTAGAGGATCTGATTGAACTCCACCGTCTCGCCGCTCGGTCCGAGGATGCGGAAGAAACGCACGCCACGCTGGAAAAACGGCAGCTCCTGAATTTCGCTGTCGATGCTCTGATAGTCCGCGCTGGCGCCGATCCACGCGAAGACCGCGTCGATGTCGGTGACGTTCAGCGCAACATGGTCGACCGCGCCGTTGCAGCGGGCGAGCGTATCGGCGGTATAGGCTTCCAGAACGCAGTCTCCCTTTTGCAGGAATGCGACGTTGTGCCCGATCGCGGGGTCGGAGCGCCAGCTCACCGAAAAGCCGAGCCCCTCATAAAAACGGATGGTCTCGTCCAGATCGGCGCAGGGCAGACCAATGTGCTGAATGCCGGTGATGTATGTATCGATCGCCATAATTCTATCTCCTGTTCTGTATTCGGGCGGCGTTGCGCCGCGCCGTTTGATCTGTTTTATCATAGCATCTGCGCGCAGAATGTCAACGCCGAACCCGCCGCCGCGAGCCGCTGCCCGGCACATTTTTTGCGATTTGCGGAGAAAAAACGAAAAGAGACTTGAAATCGCGCGGCGCATCATGTAAAATCAAAGGTACGTAAGTACAAATGTTATGACATTAAACGCGCCTTGAAGGAGGCTGCCTATGCTGCAAGACAGAATGCTTGATAAATCCGTCCCCATCCCGCTTTATTTTCAGCTGAAAAAGCTGATCTCCGAAGAGATCGAAAATGGAAGCTATCCGCCGGACGCCATGATCCCGACGGAAAAGGAGCTCAGCCAGCTCTTCGGCATCAGCCGCACGACCGTCCGGCAGGCGATCACGGAGCTGGTGCAGGAGGAGCGCCTTTATCGCATTAAGAGCAAGGGCACCTTCGTCTGCCGCCCGAAGATCCAGCAGGAGTTCATGACGACGCTGATCCCGTTCAACGAGGATATGATCCGCGCGGGCAAGGTGCCGAGCACCGAGGTGCTCGCGCTGGAGGTCGTGCGCCCGCCGCAGGAGGTCGCGCAGCAGCTGGAGCTGCCCGCCGACGGACGGACGGTCTATCTCTACCGCAAGCGCTGCGCCGACGGCATTCCGGTCGTGCGCGTGGAGACGTATCTCCCGTATGACAGCTGTGCCTTCGTGCTGGAGCATGATTTTAATCGCGAGTCGCTGTATCAGGTGCTCGCGCTGCATGACGAGACAAACATCACCAACATCACGCGCATCTGCGAGGCACGCGCGGCTAATACCGAGGATGCAAGCGTGCTGGACACCAAGCGCGGCAAGCCCATCCAGTATTTCCTCTCGCGCGGCTACAACCGTCAGGGCAAACCCATCGAGTATTCCGTGGCGCGCTATCGCGGCGACCAGAACAGCTTTGAGGTCCGTGTCTCTCTCTGACATCCTCAAGCGCGCATCGCCGCGCATGGAAACGCGGCTTTTGACAAGTTGAACCGGCTCGCGCCGGTTTTTCTTGAGAACATTATGTACCGACATTGTTACATCGCTAGGTAGAAACAAAATACAAGCGCCAGCTGACAAGAGCAGACACGGTTTTTCACGGGGTAAAACAGCAGGCAGCGGTCCAGACCGGTCCGCAAGCGCGTTTGTCCTTGTCAACTGACGCAAGCATTGATCAAACGAAGGGAGGAAGCTGCTTGCAAAACGGAAAATGCACCACAGTCTGCGGTTCGGTCCCGGTCGAGGCGCTGGGCTGGTGCCAAATTCATGAGCACATTTTCGTGCACGCCACGCCGATGGCGAAAAAGAATCCGGCGCTGCGGATCGACTGCTTTGAAAAATCGCTGGCAGAGCTGACCGCCTATCGCGAAGCCGGCGGAGGAAGCCTCTGCGACGCGCAGCCGGTCGCGGCGGGGCGCGACTGTAAAATGCTCGCGCGGCTCTCAGAGCAAAGCGGCGTGGCGATCATCGCCTCGACGGGATACCATCTCCCCGGCTTTTACGCGCCGGAGAGCTGGGTAAACACACTGGAGGAGGATGCCCTGTATGACCTCTACTGCGAAGAGCTGACGCTCGGGATGCTGCCGCACGGCGAAAACCCCGCACAGCGCCCCGCATCACGCACCGCCATCCGCGCGGGGCTGGTCAAGGCGGCGATCGGCGCGGAAGGCGCGGTCGGGCGGCTGGAAACGCAGCTTCGGGCTGCGGCGCGCGCCGCGGCGGACTGCGGCGTGCCGCTGATGCTGCACACGGAGCGCGGCGCGCACGCGGTCGAGGCAGTCGCGCTGGCGCGCAGCTGCGGCTTGCCGCCGGAGCGCATGATCGTCTGCCATGCGGACCGGCAGGCGGCGGATCATGCACCGCACGAGGCCGTCGCGGCGACCGGCGTGTACCTCGACTATGACACCATCGGGCGCTTCCGCTACCACTCGGACGAGGAGGAGCTTTCCCTCATCCGGCATATGCTGGCGCTGGGCTATGGCGACCGGCTGCTCTTCGCGCTGGATACGACGGCAGCGCGCCTCGGCGCCTACGGCGGGGAGATCAGCCTGTGCTACCTGCTTGAGCGCTTTCAGCCCATGCTGAAGCGCGCGGGGCTGGACTGCCCCGGCGCGAACGGCGAAAACTGCCGCCGGGTATTCTCGGCGTAACTCATACATAAAAGGAACACACCGCGCGGAAGAAGCCAGGGTGTATTCTTCCAACTCCCAACGCACCCGGACAGCGGGTCTTTTTGCGCTGCGTCATTTTTCCTTGAAATACGTCAGTATTCCTACGAAAAAATGTCTTGCTCAGTGCGAAAATTCCTCACTGCCGGTCACATTTTCAGCTTTCATACTATTTTCTGATGAAATTCTTTAATCAGAAAGGTTCCGCCTTTGGCGTAACCGATTCCGTGATTTTGATAAAATCACGGAATCTCGTCTCATAATGATCTTCATATTAAAAACTTCCAATCAACTTCCATTCCATGAATGAACGTTTTTAATGAAATATCAGTATCATTTCTCCGTTCCATTTCTTGCAATCCCTGTCCATCCATGCTATACTGGGTCGCACAAATCGGGGCATTCGCCTGAAGGGAGGCGCGGCATGGCATCGAGTATCATGCATCTGGCGGTCACAAGTGAGCTTCTCCGGCAGCGTGCGTTTTCGTCGCCCGAGCGCCTGAAGCTCGGTGCGATCCTGCCGGATGCCGGGACGCAGACCGCCAGTCATCTGAAAATATCCGTCTGCGGGAATCAAAAGAAAACCTATGACCTCGACCGATACCGCACCCAATTCGGCGCGTTCCTGCGGCAGGATGCGCTCTATCTCGGCTACTATCTGCATCTGATCCAGGACCTCTGCTTCCGGCATTTTCTGTACGAAACGCACCGCTGGAACCCGCACATTCCCGGAAATGTGGAGAAGCTCCACCGGGATTACGCCATCAGCAATGCCTATGTGATTGCGCGCTATGGGCTTCAAAACGACGTCGTCCTCCCTGCGGATTTTGACCGCGAGCCGATCAACCGGCTGTGCAGCCTCGACGCGGCGGCGCTGCTTAAGGCGCTGCAAACCTATTTTGCATCCAGCGTCACCGGCACGCCGTTTTTCTTCACAACGGAGATGGCGGACGCCTTCATCCGCGAAGCCGTCACGCTCTGTCTGAAGGAGCTAGACGCGATGGAGCGCGGCGAACCGCTGCTGGACGCCTATGCGCACGCATGGAACAACGCGCCCGCGCAAGCAGCCCCTGAGCACGCGTGAGCTTGTCGCGGGTCGCCCTGACGCGGCTTTTCATACTATTTTCTGATTAAATTCTTTAATCAGAAAGGTTCCGCCTTTGGCGAAACCGATTCCGTGATTTTGATAAAATCACGGAATCGCGTCTCATAATGATCTTCATATTAAAAACTTCCATTCCATG